>JABZGO010000058.1 GCA_015259305.1 Alloprevotella tannerae
ATAATACTTAGGTGCGAATATAAGCAAAAGAGGTCAATTACACGTAGATAACTCGCATTCATTATTTGCCCGTCAGCTTATTTCAATCACTTGAAGGAGAAAAATAGCCATAAGGATAATTACAGCCGGTGTCTTTACAAATATTCAGACAAGTCCTACCGAGCGATGCAATCGAAGCTTCTATGTGCGCAATGCTATGCCTTTGCTCACCACGTCCACACATAAGTTTGCCGGCCGCACCTGTAAAGTAACGGAAATCAAGTAGCAAGGCGAAAATATCAAGTCGTTGGTCATTATAGTTTGGAAATATGTTTTAATTTTGCGGCTCATGTCAACGCCATTCAGCCTACAAGGCGAAGCGCGGAGCCACAGATAGTCACAGCTGCAGAAGCCTTATCACACTCAATGCAAGAATTTGAAATCATAGCCAAAACCTTTCAAGGATTAGAAGAAATTTTGGCGCAAGAAATCACCGAATTAGGTGCTAAAAACATCAAGACCGGCCGACGTATGGTCTCCTTTACGGGTGATCAAGAAATGCTTTATCGCGCCAATTTCTGCTTGCGCACTGCCGTAAGGGTGCTCAAGCCGCTCAAACACTTTAAAGCTGAAGACGCGGATCAAGTCTATGAAGCGGTGAAGACCATTGCTTGGGACGAATATCTCGACCTGCAAACTACTTTTGCGGTAGATGCTGTCGTTTATTCGCAAGAGTTTAGGCATTCTAAATTTGTCGCTTACAAGACAAAAGACGCCATCGTCGATTATTTCCGCGAAAAAGAGGGCAAGCGCCCCAATATCAGCATTGCCAACCCCGATCTTAAGCTCAACATCCACATAGCCGACAACAATTGCACCCTATCGCTTGACGCCTCAGGCGAAAGTCTGCACCTGCGCGGCTATCGCACAGCATCGTGTGAGGCGCCGATCAATGAAGTTTTGGCGGCGGGCTTGATAAAGTTGTCCGGATGGAACTTTGATTCTGACTTTATCGACCCCTTCTGCGGATCAGGCACAATATTGATTGAAGCCGCATTGATGGCACGCAATATCTATCCGGGCATTTTCCGCAAATCGTTTGGCTTTGAAAAGTGGAAAGACTTTGATCGCGAGTTGCTCGATAAGATTTATAACGACGACAGCCAAGAGCGAGAGTTCGCTCATCGCTTTTACGGCTACGACATCAACCGCCCCACACTCGACGGCGCATTGGAAAATGCAAAAGCAGCCGGCGTGGCAGACCTCATTACGTTTGAACAAAAGGACTTCCGCCAATTTGAGAAACCGGCTGAGCGGGCTATCATCATTACAAACCCGCCTTACGGCCAACGACTCACGCCACCCGACTTACTGGGCTTATATCGCGCTATCGGAGAGCGGTTGAAGCACGAATTTGGCGGCGGTGACGCGTGGATTATTAGTTCGAAAGAGGAACTCTTCGATACGATCGGTCTGCGCCCGAGCGTAAAGATACAGGTCAATAACGGCCCTATCGACTGCGAATTTAGAAAGTATCAACTCTTTGAAGGTCGCCTTGACGACTTCCGCGCCGGCGGTGGAGATGTAAAGACGGAAGAAGAGCGCAACTATATGACGGAGAAGCGCCGCCCGAAACAACATCGCGAGGATTTCAAAGCGCGCATTTCAGAAGAAGAGGATGAGGATTGGAGTCCGGAATATGCGCTGCTCCGCAATAAGCATCGAGAGTTTGACCGGATTTATAATAAGCGGGAAAGAAAGTCGCGCGAAGAGTACGAAGCAAAAGGCGAACGCCATACAACGCGGCGACCGGAGCGACGTCCGCACAAACCAAACTTTGATTTTGCCAATAAAGGCGACGATGAGGCTCGAGAGACGCGCGAGGTGCGCCACTTTGGCCCACGACCGGAAAGCTTGGAACGCCCTTACCAACGCAGAGAAAAAGAAAGCAATGAGGGCTTCGGCGGCGAACGCCGTACTTTTGGCCCGCGAAAAGAAACAGGGCGCAGCGACAAATGGGCAGGCAGCAAGCGTTTCGACAGTGATCGACCGCGCAACAATGCCCGCCGCACAGACAACAATCGGCCCGGTCGGCGGGAAAACCGCCGCGGCAACAAATCATAACGACGACGTTTATCTACGTAGCTCGACTGAAAGGTTGAGCTACGAAACTTTACGAAAAACACATTTATGAAACAGATGAATTTGCGCAGTTCCTTGCTAATAGGTCTGCTGCTCTTGACAGGAACCCTTATGGGACAGACAAAGAAAAGCTTTACGCTGGACGACTTAATGTGGGGCGGATCCAATTATTGGAATCTTCAGCCCAAGAATCTCTACACGGCGTTTTGGGGCCCTAAACTTTTGCAGTTGGAGGTAGATGCTGTAAAAACTTGCACAGATGAGCAAGGAAAGCGCGTAAAGGCGCAAACCTTATTCACGGCGGCTGATGTGAAAGCCCTCATTAACGACGGCACAAAGGGCCGCGGCCTCAACTTGATGCAAGCGTCTTTCCCTTACCCCGACAAGACGTTGGCTTTGCTGCAGACCAATCGAAGCAATCTGCTCTACGACTGGAAGAAGAAAGTCATCGTTTGGCAAGCAGAACGCGACACACTGAGAGCGCACGAGGAGTTTAATACGCCTTCACGCAGCGAAGTTTATACCAAAAACTTTGATCTATATCTACGCACGGCCGACGGCAAGGCGCATCGCATCACAACTGACGGTTCAAAAGATATCGTCTACGGGCAAGCTGTTCACCGCGACGAGTTTGGCATTAAAAAGGGTGCTTATTTCAGTCCGTCAGGCCAACTCTTGGCTTATTATCGTATGGATCAAAGTATGGTCGAAGACTATCCGCTCGTCGATATTTTCACGCGCGAAGCCAAACTTGATGCCATCAAGTATCCAATGGCCGGTATGACCAGTCATAAAGTGACCGTGGGTATTTACAATCCCAAGACGGAGCAGACGGTTTGGCTGCAAGCCGGCGACCCGACTGACCGTTACTTTACAAACATCTCCTGGGCGCCCGATGAGAAGACCATCTATATGATTGAGATGCCCCGCTCGCAGAAAAAAACAGAACTCGTAGCTTATGATGTAGCAACGGGCCAACGCAAGGGCGTACTCTACACGGAAACGCACGAAAAGTATGTGCATCCTATGCATCCGCTGACTTTCTTGCCTTGGGACAGCAGCAAGTTTATTTACCAAAGCGAAAAGGACGGCTACAATCACCTTTACCTCTTCGACACAAAGGGCAACCAACTCAAGCAAATCACGAAAGGCGAATTTGTCGTACTCGATTTAGTAGGATTCAACACAAAGACAAAGAGCGTCATCATTCAATCTAACGAAGCGCATCCGCTACACCATAATTACTATGCCGTAAATATCGACAACGGCAAGCGCACATTGCTCGACAACGGTAAAGGCACGCACCGCGCAATGCTGTCGCCTGACGGCACGATGCTCTTTGATCGCTGGAGCGAGCCCGACGTATTCCGCAAAATAGCTGTGCGCAACACCGCGACGGCAAACGCTACGTTGCTGCAAACCGATGCTTCACCTTGGCAGGCTTACAATGTGCCGGAAATCTCCTCCGGTTCTCTCACGGCTGCTGATGGGCACACAAAATTGTTCTATCGCTTGGTTAAGCCGGTCAACTTCGATCCTAACAAAAAGTATCCGACAGTCGTTTACGTCTATGGCGGGCCGGGCGTGCGCAATGTCGACGCTTCGTGGAATTATGCTGCACGTTCGTGGGAGATTTATATGGCACAGAAAGGTTATGTCATCTTCGTGCTCGACAACCGCGGCTCAAGCGAGCGTGGATTTGCCTTCGAGACGGCCACTTATCATCGACTCGGACAAGAGGAAATGAAAGATCAGATACGCGGTGTCGATTATCTCAAATCGCTCCCCTATGTAGATGCTGATCGCATCGGTGTGCACGGCTGGAGCTTCGGTGGATTTATGACGACGAGTCTGATCACCAATTATCCCGACGTCTTCAAAGTTGGCGTAGCCGGCGGCCCGGTTATCGACTGGAAGTATTACGAGGTAATGTATGGCGAGCGCTATATGGGCACACCGCAGGAAAATCCTGAGGGTTACGCGCAAAGTTCACTGCTCAATAAGGCCAAAGACCTGAAAGGACGTCTTCAAATCATCATTGGCTATAACGATCCTGTCTGCGTGCCACAGCACAGTTTGGCTTTCTTACGCGCTTGCGAAGACGCCGGTACGCAGCCCGACTTCTTTACCTATCCGGGTCAAGGCCACAATATGATGGGGAAAGATATGGTGCACCTGCACGAACGCATCACGCGCTACTTTGAAGATTATCTGAAATAACGAGTGAATGGCGAACAATGGGCAAGCGAAGACGCTCCCTTGTTCGCCACTCATTATATATAAGGTATCATCTATAACAAACTTCGGGCGCCACGCACTTTCACCCAAGCCGTGCACCCATAAAATCATATCACTATGAAGAAAGCTATTGCAACAGCAGCTGCACCCGCAGCTATCGGTCCTTACAGTCAGGCTATTGAGGCCAACGGACTTATTTTTGTGTCCGGACAACTTCCTATCGTCCCCGAAAAAGGCGAATTTGCCGAAGGCGGCGTACAAGCACAAACGCGCCAGTCGTTAGAGAATATGAAAGCCATCTTAGCCGAGGCCGGACTCACGATGAACGACGTCGTAAAGACTACGGTCTTTTTGGCAGATATGGGCGACTTTGGTGCGATGAACGAAGTGTATTCCACATTCTTTCAAGCTCCCTTCCCCGCTCGCTGCGCTTATGCCGTTAAGACCCTGCCTAAGAACGCTTTGGTAGAAATTGAGTGTATCGCCGCTCGCTAAGATTCGTCAAACTATGTTGGAAAAAATCGGCGTATTTCTTTCCTCCAAACCTCATTTGTCGGCAGCCTGCTTAAAGGCTGCCGATGCTTTAGGCACTTGGATTGGATCGACGGGTCGCACCCTCGTCTATGGCGGCAACACGTCAGGGTTGATGGGTCATTTGGCCGAAGCCGTCAACCGCTCCGGCGGTCGCATTTTTGGCGTAGTGCCGCAGCGTTTGTTTGATATGGGCTGCGTCAGTCCTTTATTGCACGTCACCTTTCCCACAGCCGACCTTGCCGATCGCAAAGCCACGATGATTCAAGAGAGCGATGTCTTCATCGCGCTGCCCGGCGGACTTGGTACGCTCGACGAGGTCTTCACCGTGCTGGCGGCCGCAACCTTGCAGTTTGAGCATCGCCCCGTCATTCTCTACAACGTAGAGGGTTGTTGGGATCATCTGCTCGTACTCTTAGAAGATCTTCACCGGCGCAAACTGATCGATAAACGGCCGGAAGCCTACTTAAAAGTAGTCGGTTCGATCGAAGAATTAGAAGCCGTCATAGCCGACTTGTAGTCCACTTATCCCGCCACGAGTCGCACTTTACGATCCTCTTTCGTAGGAAGATTTTGCTACGAAAGCTCATTCCCAACCACTTATATCGTCATCCTTAACGAAGGCAGAAATAAAAGAAAAAGCATCTAAGTCTGCATGAGCAGTAAACAAAGCGGGCAAAAGATGCTTTCTTTTTTTCATCCCTACCTGTCCCAATTTGCTCCCAAGGCTTGGGACTTTTTTCCCAAGCGCAGCGGACTTTTGTTCCAAGGCTAGGAATTTTTGTCCGCAAGCTTGGAATTATACTAAGGCTATTAAAAATTGCAAACAAAACAGATCTTCTAAAATATTCGAGCCTGATTCTTGAGTGATAATCAAAGAAAAATTCAAAATACTTGCTTATACATGTTTTAATCTCTATATTTGGAGCGAAATTATTCTTCGAAGATATTATTCCAAGGAGAAAGCTAAGAATCCTAGTAAAAGAAATCTATTAGCATAACTTATTAAAACCTCACCATTAAAAAGAAACTCCCATGAAAAAAGGATTTAAATTTTTTGTAGTTCTTTGTGTAACTGCATTGGCAACTGTATGTTCTATGAATGAAAGCAAAGCTGATAATACTATCATTATTGGTTCTACTACTCATCCAGGTACAACGCGTGGTGGCTGTTATGGAAATTATGGTCATTGTGGCGTAACTAGAAATGGAACATATCTGATTGGAAAATGAAGAGAATGACACTTTCTAAACCTGATTGTAAACCTTCTCAAGACTGTAGGAATACAGCCTTGAGAATGGCTTTTTTATTCGTTTCTTTTCTCTTCTCTTTATTTGCTTTCTCGCAACCAACTGGAGAATTTAAGGTGAGAATGATTGCTCCCGAAGGATATTCTGTGGGGAAAATCACTGTCAGTATTCAGATAGATAAAACAAAACTGAAAGGAAAAACAGATAACACCGGCGTAAGTCAGTTTAAGTTGCCCATTTATAATGATTCTCTGCGGATCAGATTGCTAACCGAGAGCCCTTTTTACGCTCCGATCGACACTTTATTGACCATAAGGGCGGAGAAAGATATTGAACTATCCTTATCTCCTGTTGATCTGCGGGAAGTAAGCGTCGTGGGTTATAAAAAAATAGTTAAGACTAATGCAGAAAAGCAAGTATTCAATATAGATCTTGGTGGTTTGTTGCAATCAGCCAAAGCAAATTTGGCCCTAAAGCGAGTACCGGGAATAATATATACAGACAAAGGCTATCAATTGGCTGGCAACGGTAAAGCCGCCAAGCTCTTGATAGATGGCATCGAGACGACCGAAACGGAATTAGGGAAAATAATGGCAGGAGATATTGCAAAAGTTGAAGTGAGACGTATCGGCCTGAATGATGAAGCAAGTTCCGGAGAAATCAATGTAATCCTTAAAAGAAACAGAGCCAATCTTTTGAAAGGAGAAATAGCAGCAGGCACACAGCTATCCAGAGCAGGGTTCAACTTATCACCTTCTGCTACTTATCGTTCCGGAAAGATTGACCTAATCTTCTGGTCCTCATACACACAGGATCGACAAAAAGGAAAAAATATACTATATAGAGATGAAGAAGAATTCCTCTTCTCGGAATATAAAAATCGCTTACAGCAATATAGTGGGGCTTTAAAAACAAATATCCGCCTCTCTCCAAAATGGGAAACAGCTTTGAATTATTCTATTTTTGGGTATAAGGCTCCGGCAGATGTCGTTTGGCGCTCAAAAGGCGTGAACCAAACAGCGCAATACAATAAAGAGTCATATTTCAGCCATTTCGTCAACGCTGTAATCGCACACGATATCAACGCCAACAAACGTTTATTCTTCAAGGCACGCTATTTTAATTATGCGACAAATAATGAAACGGCACATCCTTACACCTTATATAAAGGTAAAATGAATGAATGGACAGGGGAAATCTTACTGGAAGCCGATAGCATTCGTTTTTTGAGGGATTATCATAATATTGCCGTTGGGATAAAAAGCATTTATCGAAATACGTTGTTGACCGCCAGCCGCTTACCTTACCGCAGTGATGTACAACAATTATATATGAAAGATCAATTTTCTCTGAATAAGTGGTTTGATGTTTTTTTACTCTTGCGCGGAGAATGGTATGGCTTTAATTTCCAACGAACCGGCAGTACAAGACGTTTGGCTGTACTACCTACAATTTCAGTAAATTATAACGGGAAAATAGGTTCGTTTTCCTTTGTGTATAACCGACATATCGAAAGACCAAGTGTAGATTTTTTGAATCCGGAAGTCTTTTATATCAATGAATACGAGAAGAGTCAGGGAAACGTGCATTTGCGCCCGCAATACGCTGATCGTTATACGCTGAACTACTCCCGGCAAATCGGTAGTGGTTTTTTGACTTCTAATGTCGTGTATGAACGTATCGGAGATATGATAGGCGGTGTGTATATGACAGATTATAGTACATCTACTTATGAAAATGCGGGTAAAGGAAGGATACTAAACTTGAACATTGGTTATAGTAAACCTCTGTTTAAGCATGCGTTGAACCTTAACTTAAATATTACTGCCGACCATACTGCGTATAAAATTGCGCCAGCCTTTGCCGCAACAGCTTTAAGTGAGGGTAATGAGGGATGGGGCTTAACAAGTACGATGAACTTATCTTATATGGCACCAAAACAATGGTTCCTTGAATTGATGTTAATGCACCGTAATAATGAGAGAACTTTGAACTCGACAGTGCATAACAAGATTCGTTTGGATCTTACTGTAACTAAATCGCTGTGCAATGATCGTTTAGATCTTTCGCTTTTTTATTATGATATGTTCGGATTGTTTAGAAAACAACGCGTAAGGTATAAGTTGAAAGGCCTTACTCAGATTTCGAAAGTTTACTCTCCTTCCTCTTTTTTGGGGATCTCGCTGACGTGGCGCTTCGGCAAGGATTTTAAGATTCAAAGTGTGGGGGAGGTAATTAACAATGAAGATATAAGAACCAAATAAAATGAGACGTGATTTTAGTTTAAAAAGGAAGAAAGATTCCATATTTTCTTATATGAAATCTTACTGAAACATTGAATTGATCGTATTTCTGAAAATGAGTCAGCGTTGCCCACAATGTGCAGATTGTTCAAACTTAGTGTGCAACAGTTGAATACTACCCTACGTTTTATCGCCCCACATACTTGCCTTTCGCCACGATTTATTATGAGTAGTCGTAGCGCGCTAAAGGACATCGAAGTAGCGCACTTCAATAAGAACGACGCCTTTTCACATCTTTCGATTTTTATTATATCGAATGCTTTTATTGCCCCTACTTCGACAACAAAAGCAAAAGCTAAATGTCTCTTTTTACATTTTACAACCTATTGTTAGTCTCTAAGAAAATTATTTATTACTTTTGCCTTGATTGTATGCACATATAAAAAGATGAGCGAAAGACTTAGGGTGATTATCAGCGGCGGCGGTACGGGTGGACATATTTTCCCGGCTATATCGATTGCCAATGCACTGCGCGAGAAGCGGCCCGATGCCGAGATTCTCTTCGTAGGAGCAGAGGGGCGTATGGAAATGCAACGCGTCCCGGCTGCGGGCTATGAGATTAAGGGCCTGCCTATTGCAGGGTTTGACCGCAAACGCCTTTGGCGCAACGCCGGCGTACTGCTAAAGATTTGGAAAAGCAGCAAACTGGCCAAACAAATCATCCGCGAGTTTCGCCCGATGGTAGGTGTCGGCGTCGGAGGCTATGCCAGTGGGCCTACGCTCCGCGAATGCGAGAAAATGCACATACCGACCTTGCTGCAAGAGCAGAACTCTTACGCCGGGGTTACGAATAAGTTGCTGGCTAAAAAGGCCTCAAGCATCTGCGTAGCCTACGACGGTATGGAGCGCTTCTTTCCGGCTGACAAAATCATCTTCACCGGCAATC
>JABZGO010000059.1 GCA_015259305.1 Alloprevotella tannerae
AGCAAAAGGCCGCCCGAGCGCAAACGCGGCAATACGAGATCGTAATACGTGCAATAGTCGCGCTTATTGGCATCGATAAAGGCCATATCATAGACCTCATTTTCTTTGGGCAGCAAGTCTAAGACGTCGCCAATGATCAATTCGATGCGCGGCGGATAAGGCGCACCTTCCAGCCACGGCCGCGTGAAGTCTTCTTGCTCATCATTGATCTCGTAAGTGCGTATGAGTCCGTCGGCTTCCATTCCCGCCGCAATGCTTAAGGTGCTATAGCCGGTATAGGTACCGATTTCCAGCACCTTCTTGGGGTGCAAGAGCTTGGTCAGCAAGCGCAACAGCGTCCCCTGCCAATGTCCGGAAGCCATACGCGGGCGCAGCAACTTCGTCTGCGTGGCGCGATAGAGGCGGTGCAGGTAATCGTCTTCCGGCGTTATCATTTCTGTAATGTAGGCTTCCAGCAAAGGGTCGCAGCCGTCTGCACCCTCAAACGTATTGCCGCGTTTTTCCGGCAAACCTATTTCTTCATACTTCATACGAAATCTCTTCAAAAGCGCTTTTTAGGCCGGTAAAGTTCGCTTATTTCCCGACTAAATAAAAGTAGCACCGCAAAAAATACCCTCTTTATCTACCAATTTATAAGTTTTTGCCGCCGCGCGTTTGTCAGGTAAAACCCGATGTTATACCTGCATCAAGCAAATAAATTCTTTTATTATCTTCCATTTATCCTATAAAAATCTTATCTTTGCAACCAATTCACTCAATTAAGTCCTTTTATCATGAAAAATCGTTTCTGATTCAGCATCTGCCCTCCGGCCGATTTTACCATCGATTGAGGTGCGCTGACGGGCAACGATTTTTTCAGTCTCATCCGTCAGCCGGTTGCTGCGGAGCGACTTAGGCAATGGCAGCATCACAGATAAAATGCAGAAAGCAGAAAAGACGAAAGCTGTTTGCCTACAAGCAAGGACAAAACTTTAAGCAATTCAAACACAAACCATCACGTTATGGAAGATATTGCACAGCAAACAAGCGAAACTCAACATACTATGATAGAAGTAAAGGCTGAAAAAGGCGTAGCGCACATTAGCAACCGACAAAGCGCGGCTGATTTGATACATATATATAATATGTCGGGTCAATGTGTATATAAAGTGACGCTCAGTGCGCAATCTGAAATAACCATTCCCCTTGCTCAAGGTCGTTATGTCTTAAAGATGTCGACGGCCGACGTTGAAATCAGCATCGAATGAGGCGCTAATGATGCATCAATGCGCCTTTTTCGTAAGCGCCCGCTTTTCTTCCGCTTTCTAAGACGGAAAAGGCTCTCTACACCAAGTTGTTTTCTATTTTTACGCGTCTGAAAACAATCTACTTCAGCAATTATTTTCCCCCTTTTGCGCCGTTTCTACGCCCTTTTCTTACCGTCAAAATAAAGTTTGACCTGATTTCAAACCTTATGGCTACGATTTTCTTCGTATCTTCGCTACGATTATGCAAGAAGATACCTTCGACATACGCTCCCGACAAGCTTCACCCACGCCGCAAGAGCGTGATTTTGAAAACGCTTTGCGGCCCTTGCACTTCGACGACTTTAGCGGACAGCAAAAGGTGGTCGATAATTTGCGCGTCTTCGTAGAAGCGGCCAAGTATCGCGGCGAACCGCTCGACCATACTTTGCTCCACGGCCCGCCGGGCTTGGGCAAAACGACCTTGGCCAATATTATTGCCAACGAGTTGGGCGTAGGTTTCAAACTGACTTCAGGTCCTGTGCTCGATAAGCCGGGCGATTTGGCCGGACTCTTAACAAGTCTTGAGCCCCACGACGTCTTGTTTATCGATGAGATACATCGGCTTCAGCCCGTCGTAGAAGAATATCTCTATTCGGCTATGGAAGATTACCGCATCGATATTATGATCGACCGCGGTCCGGCTGCTCGCTCCATTCAGCTTGATTTGAATCCGTTTACATTGATTGGTGCGACAACGCGCAGCGGATTGCTGACCGCTCCTTTGCGGGCGCGCTTCGGCATCAACTTGCATTTGGAGTATTACGATGCACTGACCATCGGCAGCATTCTTATGCGCAGTGCCGGCATCTTGGGTGTGCCGCTCAAAGATGAGGCACGCAAGGAAATAGCCGGCCGCAGTCGCGGAACGCCGCGTATTGCCAATGCGCTCTTGCGCCGTGTGCGCGACTTTGCGCAGGTAAAGGGCACGGGAACAATTGATCCGGAAATCGCAAACTTCGCTTTGGAAGCGCTCAACATCGACCGCTACGGCCTCGACGATACGGATAATAAGATCCTGCTGACGATTATCGACAAATTCAAAGGCGGACCTGTCGGCATAGGTACGATTGCTACGGCCATCGGTGAAGATCCGGGCACACTTGAAGAGGTTTACGAACCCTTCTTGATTAAAGAGGGCTTCATACGTCGCACGCCGCGCGGACGTGAGGTCACTGAATTGGCCTTTAAGCACCTTAACCGTCCGCTGCCTCGCATGCAGCCGGAGCAACCCTCGCTTTTCTGAACGCGACCATCGGGAAAGGAAAATCGTTAATAGCATCATAGCAGAATCAACCGTGCTGCCACGTTGTGCAACAACCAAACTATTAAAGCTGATGATTTCTTACAATACCGTCAACGTAAACATGCCGCCCATCAAGCGCCGTAACAATTCGGCTTGGGTGCGCCGCGTAGCCGCCACTTACGGAAAAGAGGTCGGCGAGATCGCATATATTTTTTGCGACGATGAGAAAATATTAGAGGTCAACCAACAATATTTGAACCACGACTATTATACGGACATCATAACCTTTGATTATACGGAGGGAAACGTCTTGGGCGGCGACCTTTTCATCAGTTTGGACACCGTCCGAACCAATGCTGAGCAGCGTAACATCTCGTATAGGGAAGAACTTGATCGGGTTATCATCCACGGCATCTTGCACCTTTGCGGCATCAACGACAAAGGCCCGGGCGAGCGCGAACTGATGGAAGCAGCTGAGAACAAAGCGCTCAACCTTCGCGATAAGGCTTAAAGCCGACTCAACTCACTTTTTTTTAACGGACTACTATGCTTTTGATCCTTCCAGCAAGGATTAACATCACTATAAGCATAAACCTCGGTCAACACATCTTACCGGCGTTTATGCTTTTCTTTTTTATAACTACTTTAGTCTCAAATTACTTTATCTTGTTACTTACTATTTTTTACTTTCAAGCACTTCTAATTCGTATCTTCCAACCTTTTAATACTATCAACTACAAGTAAACTCTCTAATATTCATATATTATTTAATAGTAGGCATAACGTGACAACTTAACAAATGATAAAGGACATTTTGCTCCTGAACCAATTTGAACCATTTCGAGGATATCCTCGAAATGGTCTGAAATCTTACTATTACTATTGAAATAAAAGGTTCTTTTAGCTAATTAAATAAGGGCGAACATTGCCTTGCGCGGTTTTCATCACGATAACAAACCTTTATTGTCGTGAGATGAAGCTCTTTTTCTCACGAGCGCACACCTTTGTTGTCGTGATAAAAAACGTCGGGCGGCAATGTTGATTGGGCTAAAGTGCTGATGGCGATGGTGTTTGGCCGTTCGTCGGTGATTTGTTTTTGCTGTGTGCTTAAAAATGGTAGGCGCTTCTCATCGTCATTGCTACGCTTGGCGGCCTTTAGATGGACGGTTTTGGTGCGCAAACGGAGCGGAATCATAGGGAAAGGGGAGCGAGTAGAGCTTACAATCGAGTTTGAAAGCAAGCGCTTTAGTAAAAGAATTTATAACTTTGCATCTGCATAGCTCTAAAGTCCGCTTCGGCAAGCAGCGATCCTGCCGGAAGCAAGGGATAGGGCGAGGTGAGGCTGAAGCGATAGGAGCAGCACGGCGAAAACGGGCGTAATAGTGCGGCTAACGTAAGAGGTGCGACTGCGCAAGGCCTACTTCAGAAAGAAAAAACCGATGAGCGGGGCTACGGATAAACTTGTAAAAGCTACATCATGATGAAAATACTGATTCTTAACGGACCTAACCTGAACTTACTGGGCACGCGAGAGCCAAACATCTATGGATTGACATCGATGGAAGCGTGTTGTGCGCAGTTGCGTGCCAACTTTCCTTCGCTTTCGTTGGTCTATGATCAAAACAATTCGGAGGGCACCTTGATCGATCGCCTCCAACTGGCGGCGAAGGATGGCACTTTTGGTGTCGTTTTCAATGCCGGCGCTTACACGCATACGTCCTTGGCTTTGGCCGATTGCATACGGGCCATCGGTTTGCCCGTCGTAGAGGTGCACATTAGCAACGTGGCCGCTCGCGAACCTATTCGCCGCCAATCGTTGATGGCTGAAGCGTGCGCCGGAACAATATCGGGCTTCGGCATCGACGTCTACCGCCTCGGCATAGAAGCGCTGCTCGGCATGAAGCAAACTGACACTACTCAATCAGAATAATTAAAACGTAAGTTATGTATAAGAAGACAAAGATCGTTGCGACGATCTCCGATGCGCGCTGCGATGTCGGGATGATTCAGCAATTATATGATGAGGGCATGAACGTCGTGCGGCTCAACACGGCGCACCAAGGGCCGGAAGGTATGAAGCGCGTGATTGATAATGTGCGCCAAGTATCGAGTCATAT
Source organism: Alloprevotella tannerae (assembly GCA_015259305.1). Lineage (GTDB taxonomy): Bacteria > Bacteroidota > Bacteroidia > Bacteroidales > Bacteroidaceae > Alloprevotella > Alloprevotella tannerae_B. The sequence goes on from JABZGO010000059.1 coordinate 4,647, forward strand.
TGCCATTTTGGTCGATACGAAAGGACCTGAGGTGCGAACTACCGTTTGCTCGGCGCCCATTCCTTTTAAGGAGGGCGATAAAGTCTGCATCGTGGGCGATCCTACACTGGAGACAACGCGCAAATGTATTGCCGTATCTTATCCGGACTTTGTCAAAGACGTGCCGGTCGGGGCGCATATCTTGATCGATGATGGTGATCTGGGACTGACGGTCGATGATCGGAAAGACGGAAAACTCTATTGTACGATCGAAAACAACGCTACGCTCGGTGCGCGCAAGAGCGTAAACGTGCCAGGTAGCAGGATCAATCTGCCGGCCTTGACGGAAAGGGATAAAAGCAACATTCGCTTTGCCATTGATTATGACGTAGACTTTATCGCGCATTCTTTCGTGCGCTCGAAGGCGGACATCTTAGAGGTGCGACGGATGCTGGACGAGGCGGACAGCGACATACACATCATTGCCAAAATAGAAAACGAAGAGGGCGTTGACAATATCGACGAAATACTTCATGCGGCCGATGGGGTGATGGTGGCGCGCGGCGACCTGGGCATCGAAGTGGCGCAGGAGCGCATACCGGGCATTCAGCGCCACATCATTCAGCGCGCCATTAACTTTCATAAGCCGGTCATCGTGGCCACGCAGATGCTGCAAAGTATGATTCATAATCCGAGACCGACACGCACGGAGGTAACTGACATCGCTAATGCTGTGTATAGCCACGCTGACGCGGTGATGCTGAGCGGGGAGACGGCTTATGGCGAATATCCGGTGGAAGCGTTGCGCGCTATGGCTACCATTGCGCGACAGGCGGAACGCGATATGGAAAAGTTTTCGCTCAGCGAGGTGGAGATTCCGCTCTCAAAGAACCCTGACGCGACGGAATTTTTTGCGAAAGAGGCTGTATCGGCAACGCACAAGATGAATTTGCGGGCTATTATTATGGATAGCTACACGGGGCGCACGGCGCGCTTGGTTTCGAGTTTCCGCCCGACGACGCACGTGCTCGCCATTGCTTACAAAGCCAATACCGTGCGCCACTTGGCGGTCTGCTACGGCGTCTACGCCATTTATATGCCGATGAAGAGCTACGGCCACGAGTTTTTGCTGGCTGCATTGCGCAAGCTGCTTACGGATAGAATGATCCACGATCAAGATCGCATTTGCTATCTCGGCAGTCAGCGAAAGGAACAGAGTACGAGCTTTATGGAAATGAATATTGTAGGCAACTTGTTTGAAAAAGAAGGGCCTGAAAAACTGAAGAATTAAATGGTGCGGCGCTTCCGCCCGACTTTCGCGAGGAAGGGGAGGTGAAGCATCGGACACAATATAATAGCAACGTGGCCGCAAAGAGGAGTTTGTCTCTTTTTGCGGCCACGCTTTGCGTATGATCCTTATGCGGCGGCTTATTTTATGAGCTTTTTCGTGTGTTCGATAAGCCATCGGCGATCTTCCTCTTTATCGAGAAGGGGAAGTAATCGGTTTTTGACCTCTTCATGATAAGCGTTGAGCCAATTGATCTCTGATTTATTGAGCATCGTGAGGTCGATTGGGCGGGTATCAATCGGACATAGCGTGAGGGGTTCGAACTTGAGGAACTTCCCAAAAGCATTTTTGCGGGCCTTAACGGCGAGTAAGACGTTTTCAATTCTTACGCCAAAACTGCCGGCGATGTAGATTCCCGGCTCATCGGTGATGGTCATGCCTTCTTGAAAGCCAATGAGGGTATCAGCACGCTTGTTCTTGCGAATCTGCATCGGGCCTTCGTGGACGTTGAGGAAACTGCCGACGCCGTGGCCTGTGCCGTGGCCGAAATCGTAGCCTTCTTTCCACATCGCCATTCGGGCTGCGGTGTCGAGCTGTAGGCCCGTGATGCCTTCAGGAAAGTGCATATCGCTCAGCCCTATGTGTCCTTTTAAAACTAATGTGTACACGCGGCGCTCTTCTTGCGTGAGCGGGCCGAGGGCAATGGTGCGTGTGATGTCGGTTGTGCCGTCTTGGTATTGCGCACCGGAATCAAGCAACAAAAGTCCTTTAGGCTGAATTGGGGAAGCGGTCTCTTTTTCGGCTTCGTAATGAACAATGGCGCCGTTAGGGCCATATCCGGCAATGGTAGCAAAACTTAAGCCGCGAAATTTTTCTCCTTCGGCGCGGAACTCGGCTAATTTCTCGCCGATGGTCCACTCCGTTTCGCCGCCTTTCGGCACGGCTGTTTCCAACCAACGCAGGAAGCGAACCAAAGCCACGCCATCGCGCTCCATCGCCGCACGGAAGCCTTTGCGCTCCGCTTGGTTCTTGAGCGCACGCATCATTGCAACGGGCGAATCTACGACGGTATAATGGGTGAGCGTCTCCTTGGCCGCACGCATCACTTTGCAGTTGACGCCGGAAAAGAAAACGACATTTGCTTCCGCTATCTCCGCCAAAAAATCTCTCCATTTATCGTAAGGAGCTACGTCGATGTTGGCTTCTTTCAAGTTCTTCCGCGCTTTTGTGGATAAGGAGTCGGCCGCCACGAAGAGCGTCGAACGCCCCGTCCGCGACAGCAGTAAATAAGCGTAGAACACGGGATTGTAGGCAATGTCTGCGCCGCGCAAATTGAGCGTCCAAGCGATTTCAGATAAGTCGGAAAGGAAAAGATAATCGTATGCACCCATTTTATTTTGCATACTGCTGTGTATCCGCTCGATTTTCTCGATCGCAGATTCGCCTGCCAGCTTCAGCGGTTGGGCTTCGATGGGTGCGGCGGGCATCGCGGGGCGCTCCGTCCACACTTCATCAAAACAATCTTCGCTCAAACCAAAATCTGTTAAGCCTTCGGTCGCGAAAATCGCCTTATGAAGGCTTTCTGGCATCATTTCTTCTACGTAGCAAACTTTACTTCCTTCGGGTAAACGGGACAACCATTCGCAAGGCGTCGGCGTTTCAGCTTCTCCGTCGCGCATCAGTTGGAAAGGCGTGCCGGCAAGTTCGTGCTCCGCTTGCAGGAAATAGCGCGAATCAGTCCAAAGCGCTCCATCGGTAAGCGTCAAGACAGCCAAACCGGCCGATCCGGTAAATCCTGTGAGCCATTCGCGGCATTTCCAGCGCTCGGCGATGTATTCACTATCGTGTGGGTCGCTCGTAGGAACGACAAGGGCAGCCGCACCAAGTTCGCGCATTTTCTGTCGCACGATTTCCACACGTTTTGAGATGATGTTGTTCTCCATAACGAATGATTTCTTAAAGATAATGGCAACGAAAGGGCCGAAATCTGCGCCTTTCGTTCTTTATAATACCATTTGTGATGCTATCCGCCGCTCCTAAATCTGTTCTGACGAAGGGAACGGCGGAATTATTTTTTACTTGATCGTCAATTTCAAAGTCTCCGTCCGGTTATTCTTGAATCGGCAAACCAGCAGAAAAATCTTATTGCGTTCAAACGGATAACGGAAAGTTAACGAGCGGGCGTTAAGGTCCATCTTGCGCAACTTCAAACGGCCGTCAGTCGAATAAAGACTCACGGACAACAACGGTTGATTCGCAGAAACCTCGCAAAGTGTTCCATTTATCTTCGCCTGAATCTCCATCTCTTGCGCCAAGGTCGGCGCTGCCGAGACACCCGTATTGATAAAGAAGTTCGGATAAGGGTAACCATCGTTGATTTTAGCGTCAATCAGCCAATAAGAAGCAAAATTCCAGCCCGCGTAAGTCGCTGCTTGCTTCATTTCGGCCGTCGTTTTGCCTTCGCAGTTGACGCTTTCGTGCGAATAGCCGCCTACAGCCGACAATTCGGGCACTAATTCTTTATCGTAATAACAAGAATCAACGCTCCCGCTATACGATTTCGTTCCGATGAACCCGCCGGCCAAATCCTTCTGTTCAGCTTTTACCGCGCAAGCCGCATAAGAGCGGACGACGCGTGTATCCGTATAATCCGAAGATCCGATTAATCCGCCCACGGAAGCGCTACCCTCAACCGAAATATGGCTAAAGCAGTCTGAAACCGGCGTATCTTCATTCTTACCTACCAAACCGCCGACATAAGTTTGCCCTTTTATCGTCTTTTGTTCGGCAGAAGTCGGACTATCTCCATAAGATACGAAGCTATCACTGATTTTACTGTGTGTAGCGTCGCCAACCAAGCCACCTACCTGGTTTCCGCCGTCGACATTACCCCAAAAACCGGAGTACTCAATACGACCTTTGTTCAGATAAGCTACCAAACCGCCTGCCATACGACCCATTTCTCCGTTGTCTGGATTTACAATGTTCTTCACATCAGCACAAACACGGCAACCGGTAACTAAACCATCGAGACACCAGCCCAGCAAGCCGCCGACATAATCAACGCCTTCAACTGCTCCCTCCAAGCTCAATCTTTTACGTACCCGCCATTCATATAGCCGATCGCACCACCGACAAAGAAGTGCGAAGCCTTCACGTCAGCCGCTTCGATCTGTACGTTTTCGATATGGCTTTCAAACGTATAGCCCGACAAAGCGCCCACGTTCTCACTACCTTCCACATCGAAAGTACGGAGATGCAAGTTCTTCATCGTAGCATTATCCGTATAACCAAAAAGTCCTTGGTAATCGGCATCCGGACGGCTACAATGCAAGTTTGAAAAAACATGGTTATTACC
>JABZGO010000005.1 GCA_015259305.1 Alloprevotella tannerae
CCCCACATGCCATTTTCCAAAGCAAATGAAAGGAATTCTGCCTCCAAATCTTTGTATTCATCGTTCATTACGAAGCAGATGTTCATACGGCTGCGGTCTTCTGCAACGGCTGTTCCGCGGAAGAACTTGTTGCGGTCGATTTCTGCGTAGAGCAAATCAGCACGCTCAGAAGCGCGACGATCCATCTCTTTCACGCCACCCTCTTGCTTGATCCAGCGCAGCGTCTGCATTGCACTGTAGATAGGAATTACAGGAGGCGTATTAAACATAGAACCCTTCTTCTGGTGCGTACGATAGTCGAGCATTGTCGGGATCGTGCGGCTTACCTTGCCAAGCATATCATCCTTTACGATAACGAAAGTAACGCCGGCCATAGCCAAGTTCTTCTGTGCGCCACCGTAAATCATCATATATTTGCTTACATCAACCGGACGAGAGAGGATGTCAGAAGACATGTCGGCGATTACAGGAATCGGAGAATCGATGTCCGTGAAAATTTCCGTACCATAAATGGTGTTGTTCGTCGTGATGTGGAGGTAATCAGCGTCAGTCGGGATTGTGTAGCCCTTGGGTACATAAGTAAAGTTCTTATCAGCAGAAGAAGCTACTTCTACAACCTCGCCGAAGAGCTTAGCTTCCTTTTGTGCTTTCGTAGCCCAAACGCCTGTGTTAACATAAGCCGCTTTCTTCTCCAAGAAGTTGTAAGGAACCATGCAGAATTCGAGGCTTGCACCGCCACCAAGGAAGATTACGCTATAACCTTCGGGAACGCCGAGCAATTCTTTCATCAAAGCTTGAGCTTCATCCATCACAGCTTGGAATTCCTTGCTACGGTGGCTCATCTCCATCAAAGAAAGACCGATGCCATTAAAGTCAATGCACGCCTCAGCTGTAGCTTTCATTGCTTGTTGCGGGAGAATTGAGGGACCCGCACCGAAATTGTACTTCTTCATATCTTTAGAGTAATTAGTGTGTGTTTTCTGCAGCGAATATAGGGAGTTTTCTACGCGTAGCCAAATTTCAAAGGGAATATTTCAAGTTTATCCGACAAAAAGCGAAAACTCACATTTAGTTTAGGCTAAAATGAGAAAAAAACGACAAAATTCGGCTGCAGTTTCCCCCTGTCCGGTTAACTAATGAAAAGATTCAGTGGGGCAGTCTTTATTCTTTTGTTTGTGTCTTTTTATGGCTTTTCGTATGAGTCGTAAGGCTGGTTTTTTATGGTCGGAAGCAGAAAATTAGTTGTCTTCTCATCCATAAAATCTATACTGTGGATGCGATGCTGTGTGTTGGCGGCAAGAACGGGTTTTGTTTGGTCGCACCAAACGATAGTTTGCTCCCATCAAACCATAGTTTGCTGCCGCCAAACGATAGTTTCTCCCCGGCAAACAATCGACGGATAGGCAAGAATAAGTGGGGAATATGGATTGGAACTGCTGAAAATAAGGCAATTGAGTCCTCTTTTCGCCGCGCTTGTAGGGTGGTCGGAAGATTTGCACTTTTGTGATTAACATTCCGCCTATTGCGGCCTAAGTGTCGGCGAGAGATAAGCGGGTCAATTTTCTTCTTGGTAAATGAGAGTCGTAAGAGTTGGAGTGGGCGATGATCGTAATGCCGGCCTAATGAAGTGATGGATTGATCTCAGCAGCCCCATATAGGCTTTTCGCCCCTACCGTTCCGGCGCATCGCGCGGCAACAGCAGAGGCGAAAAGTCTGTAGTCGGCAGGGCGCTTATTTCCCTTTGCCGTAATGCTCGTCTACTTTGATTAAACCGGCTGCTATAAAAGTCAGTGGCGTCAGGCAGAGGACGATAATAAAGAAATTAAGATAACCGACGGCCTGTTGTAGCGCTCCGGCAAACAGACCGGGCAACATCATACTTAAAGCCATAAAGCCGGTGCAAAAAGCATAGTGAGCCGTGGAGTTCTTGCCTTGCGAAAAATACATCATATAGAGCATATAGGCTGTGAAACCAAAGCCGTAGCCAAACTGTTCTAAGAAGACACTGATGTTAATCAAGGCCAAACTCTCGGTTTGGTAGTAGGCTAGGAATATGTAGACAACGTGGGGGAGCGTAATGCTCAGCACCATTGGCAGCAACATCTTCTTTAAGCCTTTGGAAGCCACTAATACGCCGCCCAAAATGCCACCCAGCAGAAGTCCGATGACGCCTACCGTGCCCTGCACAAAGCCTACTTCGGCCGTCGTCATACCTAAGCCGCCTTTACTCACGGGGTCGAGCATGAAAAGTGGGCAGATCTTGATGAGCAATGCCTCGGGGAAACGGTATAGCAGCATAAAGATGGCGGCCACAAGAAACTGGGGCTTCAGGAAGAAAGACATGAACGTAACGGCAAACTCCTTCAACTCCAGATGGCGGGAACTGTCTTGCCGTGGGCGCGGCAGCATAAAGGCATGATAGCAGAAAAGCAGCAGAAAGGTGGCTGTGCAGACGAAGAACGTGGCCATCCAGGCTGAAAATGGGTTGCGATAAAATACTTCCATTGTCCCGGCAAACATTACGAGCAAGCCTTGCCCTGCGATGGTGGCCACGCGGTAGAAGGTGCTACGCACGCCGACAAACATACTCTGCTCGTGTTCCTCTAAAGCCAGCATATAAAAGCCGTCGGCCGCGATGTCGTGCGTGGCCGAACTGAAAGCCATCAGCCAGAAAAAGACGAGCGTCCACTGTACGAAGTGGGGCACTTTGATCGTAAAAGCCACACCGGCCATAGATGCGCCCAGGATGAGTTGCATCACGACAATCCACCAGCGTTTCGACTTCAACAAATCCACAACCGGACTCCAGAAGGGCTTAATGACCCACGGGAGATACAGCCAAGAGGTGTAGAGCGTGATTTCTTCGTTGTCTAGTCCGAGGCGTTTATACATAATCGCCGCAATTGTCATTACGATGACGTAAGGGATGCCTTCTGCGAAATATAAAGTGGGCACCCAGCTCCATGGTGATTGTCGGCGCCGCGCTTTTGCTTCGGTTTCTGCTATATTTTCCATCAATAGATCTTCTTAATGTTTGCTCCTTTATAATAATGAGTGAGTATGGTGTCGTAGGAATAGCCCTTGTCGCTCATCACGGCAGCGCCTATTTGGCACATACCAACGCCGTGTCCCCAGCCGGCGCCACGTAATGTGAAGGTTTGGGGCACTTCTTCGCCGGAAGTGGAGACCGTGAAAGCAGAGCTATAAAGATGTGTGGACGAGAGCAAACGGCGTATTTCCAATTCCTTGCCTATCGTCATCTCTTTCTCCGTCCCGACGATGCGCAAACGCTTGATGCGTCCGCTCTCTCCGCGCTCTACGGGGATAAGAGCTTTGATGGCACCGAAATCAATTCCTGACTTTTGCTTGATTAAATCAGCCAGTTCGGCCTGCCGGTAAGATGTCGTCCATCGATAGAAGTCGGGCGTTTCCTGATCATAGTCATTTAATACTTGCTTAATCAGTCGCGGATCCTTCGTATTGCAAAAGGCATCGGGCGATGCTGCGATCCACGCTTCGGCTTGCGCCTCCTCCGTTAAGTCGGGCAGCGTCTCATCTTTGCTGTCTCTGATGGGCGCTAAATAAGGATAATCTTCGTCGCCCCAGCACGTGGAAAACTTTTCGGAAGCTCCGCCGCAGCATTTGGAAAAGCGGGCGTCGCATAAGACATCTTCATACGTGAGTACACAGCCACGCGTCGTTTCTACAGCTTCTACGACTGCCGCCGAATTTTGGCGTGTAATGCCTTGGTAGCGTTGGCAATGATCATCGGCGCAAACGTCGAACAAGGTGTGATCTGTGCGGTCATACCAACGCAGATATTCGCTTTCTTTGCGCGTAAAGGTGAAGAAGCCGCCGGCATTTTCCGAGCTGCTCCGACGCGCTTGCATCTGATAGAATAGCCAACTGCGTGAAACGACGGCGTGAGCCTTTAGGAGTTCCATAGAAGAGGTGGAGCGCATCTCAGAACTAATGACGCTTTTTAAATATTCTTCGGCATCGACTTCATTGATCACGACGATCTTTCCTTCATCTACGAGCAAATGCAGGGTTCCGTGGAAGGTTTGCGCCTCTTTGCGCTCCCAATGGAAGTCTACTCCGATCGTTACATCTTCTAATGTGAAAGAGGCATCTTGCTGTGTGGGCTTAAAACGCAGCTCACTATAAATATTGTCCTGCCATAAAATGCCGCCATCGCGATAAACTACGTGCTGAACGCCTTCTACGGCATTTCCCTTGGCCGTATACGGCATATTCAGCGTGAAAGTCACTTGTTCGCTCGTCAGAATCCCGACTGCGACGTTCGGACATTCATTATAATGCATAATATTTTTGCCCGGCTTTCCTGTGCGCGCTGCGGCCGCGGGCTTATCCGTGAGGCGCTTGGCTATGGCTGCCACTTCTTTGTCGGAGAGTGTCACTTCGCGTAAAATGGCTGTGGCCTCCTTCGCTGTCAAAGCCTCAAAATCTTCCGCACGCGGCGTAATAATCAGTCCACCCATATCAATGGCGCCGGGAGATATGATTCGCTGCGCTGCGCCCTGGGCAAAGTAAACATCAGGGCGGTGCTTCTTGCGCGGAAAAAGAACGGCCACGGTATGTGCCGGTTTGGAGGTGGTAGCAACTTGTTGCCAAACCAGTAAGTTTAAGTCCGGCTCACTCTGTCCCTTATCTTTAGGCAGCAAAGCTAAAAGGCGCTGCAGCAAGTGGCAACCCTTGGCGGCACTTTCGTCTATCAGTACAAATGCGGGACAAGCATAATCGCGCAGAAGAAAAATACCTGCTTCAGCTGAATAGCCGGCTTCGGTCAGATTATATTCTTCGGCGGACGACAAAGGATAGACTTTCTTTAAGCGTCCAGCGTATTTGGTCCAATCTTTTTCAATGGGTACATAACCGCGCAAAGCTGCTTGTAAATGAGCGTGGTACGGGGCTGATGCTCCACTGCGTGGACCATTATATAATAGAAAGAAAGAAGGCCAACGCTCAGCCAAATTAAAGAGAGCCGGCAATAAAGCTGTTAGATCCTGCGGCCGATGATGGCGCGTAGGTAGCGTGAGGTGCTGCGGAACGATAGGGAAGGGATTGATAAGTAGTTCGAGCGTTCGGTCAGTTGGTAACACCATTTGCGCTTTCGGCCTATTCTGTCCACACAAGAAGCAGGGGCGCTCAGCTAAAGCAGCTTTCGTAAGTTGTGCGCCGGTCGAAACCATTCTGCGCGGGTTATATTGTGCGGCAAGTGCTCCACTTTCTGTGGTAAGCTCGCGCGTTTTTACTTCTGCTTCAAGCGCACTAAAACGCTGCGCCACTTCGGGCCAACGCGCTAATTGTTCTTGAAAAAAAGCTTGGAGTTCTTCTTCGCTCACTTTGTGACTCCACGCGGCATTACGCCTGCATCTGGCTGTCAATTCTATAGTGCGCAACATATCCTTATACGCATTGTTGCGATTAACCTTATCGATGCTCAGCGCTGCATCAGAGTTGCCCTCCCAGCGTCGACATAAATAGAGTTCGTCGTAAATGCGGCCGATACGATAGCGGCGCGAAATGGTCAGTCCGAGCGCATAATCTTCTCCGTAAGAAGTGTTGGGGAAACCAATTTGCCGCAAGATGTCCGTGCGGAAAGCACGCGGCGCACCAAGGCCGTTGATGCGTAAGGCATTGTTGCGTCCGTTGTCGTCTGTCCACTCTTTATGGTCGATCAAGCCCGGAGGTAGCGTTTGCAATTGGAAGTTTACCATACGATAAGCGCCGATGACCATCGCAACTTCTTGCGTTTGGAAGGCATCTACAATGCGCTGCAAAACATCCGGCCCGCTATAAAGGTCGTCGGAGTCTAACTGTACGGCATAGCAGCCGCAGTGTACGTCGCGGATAGCCCAATCCCAGCAACCGCCGATTCCTAAATCCTTGCGGGAGGGAACGAGGTGGACGACGCGAGGATCTTTTGAGAAAGCTGCAATGGCGTCCGTTGTACCGTCATCAGAGTGATTGTCGACGACAATAATATTGTAATCGAAGTTTGTCTGTTGTGACAAGACGCTTCCTATGGCATCTGCAATTGTTTTCACGCGGTTGCGCACCGGAATAATGACAGAGGCTGTTACAGGATAGTCAGCGACGTCAATAGCAGGTAATGCTTCATATTCATCAGGCGCCAAATAGCCGCCGATAGCTTTTAAGTGGGCCGTACAAGCGGCTTCGCATTCAAGTTGAACAGCTCTATTGTGCGGCGCAACGTAGTCAAATTGCTTCTCCCCACTCTTACGCGTGTCTGTTTCGCAAGATGTGTAGAGCATCTCGCGTAAATGATACAAGTCTCCGTGTCTGCTTAAGAATAGACGTAGAGCGTAGAGGCCGGCATATTTATAATTGTGTTCTTCTTTTGCAAATTTCTGCAAGAGATCTGTGCGAATGAGGAGTAGTTCGCCAAAGTCAAAGTCATCGCGCAGGCTTCCCGCTTGGTAGTCAAGTACGGGGTGAGCTGCTGTGCCATCGTAGCGATCAGCATAAACCATTGCAGCTTTAGTGGCCTCTGCTGCTTGTAATAGGCGATCAATGCAACGATAGGACAATATTAGCGCTTTGGGAGATAAATATAATAAAGTATAGGTGCTTGTTGTTAATTTGGCAATGCGCTGCAAGAGGTTGGTGCTACCTACTTCGTCCGTCTTTAAATATTCTACGTTTTGTGTGGTAGATGTTGTCTGCTCTTGCGGAGTCAGACGGATTAAGCGATTCACACGGGGGTGTTTTGTACAGAGATCTATTCCTGCCGCACTAAGGGCTGCGTCTACGATAAAGAAATCCGGATTTGACGTCATTTCATTTCATTTTGTTGGGCGAAGTTACGTAAAGTCGTGAAGAAAACAAAAGGTTTGTCTTTCATTCTTCGTCCTCGCAATTTTTGTATTACAAATTTGTTCTTTAAGCTTCTGGTTTTCCGTTGAAGTGGGCGAGATGGTCGATTTAAACATGTAACCTTATCGTCTGTGTTTTTTTCTTACTGGATACAGCATTTCAACTATGATTGCACAACTATATGTCCTTTTAATGAAATAGCTCAGATTTTAATGCGAGAAATTCGCTATTTAATCTTTTGTTTCGATAAGGGGGTATTCAGTATTGGGTATTGGTATCTCTAGAATGCAAAATCGTTATATGCATAAAAGAAAAGAGAAAATATTTGATGAGTTCGTTTTATCTTCTCTCTTAAAAGATGGTTGTATTAGAAATAGTGAAATGTTTGATAAATAGTATTTTAGTTGTGTTTGATAGGCTAGCTTAATTTTGATAGAAAGTTGTTTTGTTGAAAATGTTGCGGAAAAAATATTTATAACTGTGTTTGTCTTTTTGTGGAGTTTTGTGTTATTTTGCACTCTGTATAAGCCAGTGGGGATTTTTTTATTATGATGTGGATCTACTCTGAAGGGAGTTAAGAGATAAGAGAGTTTTGGAATTAATAGTCTATTCTTACTCAATTTCTAAGATTGGTTATAGCTAAAAAGTAAAGATTTAACATTAAAGACGAAGGTTATGAAGAAAACCAGAAGAAATATAGGGCGAGCATATGTTTGTCCAGAACTTGAAGTAATCGTTTTTTACAGTGCATTATTGGCCTCAAGTCCAGAAGTACAACCAGGTGGTGGAGGGGGTGGATCTGTTGTGATCATTCCTCCAGTTCCAGATGATGAGGATACTGATCTAGAAGGTTGAGTTCAATTTGTACGAATCGTTTGTATAAAGCATTATATAATCCCCTCACTGCATTCTTCTCAGTGAGGGGGTATATAATATGGTATGCCAAAGGCTTAATTGAGCATGTGATTGTTCTTCTCAAAATGCTCTTTAGCATAAGCAGCCGTCACCTTAAAAGTATTCTCCTTGGCCGAAGGAATATCAAACATCGCGTCCATCATAATACTCTCCATAATAGAGCGTAGACCGCGCGCACCAAGTTTATATTCCATCGCCTTGTTTACGATAAAGTCGAGGGAACCCTCTGTAAAAGTCAAGGTAACGCCGTCCATCTTAAACAACTTCTCATATTGTCTTACCAAAGAGTTCTTGGGCTCTACAAGGATGCGGCGCAAAGCGACCTCATCCAACGGGTTGAGATATGTGAGAACCGGGAGTCGGCCAATAATCTCCGGAATCAAGCCAAAAGACTTCAAATCCATCGGCTCAATGTATTGCATCAAGTTGGCCGGATCAATTTTCTTCACGCGTTGCACGTTGTCGTAACCGACGGTGTGCGTATTCAGACGCTGTGCAATCTTCTTTTCGATACCATCAAAAGCACCTCCACAAATAAATAGAATATTGCGAGTATCTACGTGCACATAATCTTGATCAGGATGTTTGCGGCCTCCCTTTGGCGGAACGTTAACAACAGAACCTTCAAGCAACTTTAGCATTCCTTGCTGCACACCCTCGCCGCTCACATCACGCGTAATGCTTGGATTGTCGCTCTTGCGGGCGATTTTATCTATCTCATCAATAAAGACAATGCCGCGCTCAGCACGCTCCACGTTAAAGTCGGCTTCCTGCAACAAGCGCGAGAGAATGCTCTCCACATCTTCTCCAACATAACCCGCCTCTGTAAAGACCGTAGCATCAACAATCGTGAAAGGAACATCCAAAAGGCGAGCTATTGTGCGGGCCAAGAGCGTCTTGCCGGTTCCGGTCGTTCCAACCATAATAATGTTAGACTTCTCTATCTCAACGCCGTCATCGACAGCATCTTGATTCTCCTGCGCCAGACGTTTATAATGGTTGTAGACAGATACAGATAAATAGCGCTTAGCATCCTCTTGCCCGATCACATATTGATCTAAATAAGATTTGATCTCTTGTGGGCGTGGTATACGCTTAAGATCTATATCTTCTTTGCTGATATTTTCTTGTCCGGCTAGTGGCGTGAAGCCATTTTCTCGCAATAAATGATGAGCATTTTCGATGCAATTGTTGCAAATGTTGCTACCATCCGGACCAGAGAACATCACGCTGACGTTACTTTCCTCTTCTCCACAAAAGGAACACTTCTTCTTTTTAGCCATTCCTGATTATCACTTAGTCAGAACCTTGTCAATCATACCATATTCTTTTGCCTCTTCTGCGGTCATCCAATAATCACGATCGCTATCTTGCCATACTTTCTCAAAGTCGGTGTGTGAATGGTCGGCTATAATGGTATAGAGTTCTTTCTTCAATTTCTGAATTTCTCGAGCCGTAATTTCAATGTCCGATGCCTGTCCTTGCGCGCCGCCCATCGGCTGATGTATCATTACGCGGCTATGTTTCAAGCCGGAGCGCTTGCCTTCCTTGCCCGCTACTAAGAGGACGGCAGCCATAGAAGCAGCCATACCGGTACAAATGGTGGCTACGTCGCTGCCGATAAACTGCATCGTGTCGTAGATACCTAAGCCTGCATAGACCGAGCCGCCGGGAGAGTTGATATAAATGGAAATATCCTTGCCGGGGTCCGCCGAATCCAAGTAAAGCAATTGCGCTTGTAGCGTGTTGGCCGTATAATCGTCAATTTGTGTCCCCAAAAAGATGATACGATCCATCATCAAGCGCGAGAAAACGTCCATTTGCGTTACATTCAATTGGCGTTCTTCCAAAATATATGGGTTCAAATATTGCGCTTGCGCCTTAATTACGTCGTCGAGTACCATAGAATTGATACCCAACTTGCCCGTGGCGAATTTTTCAAAGTCTGTCCTCATTCCTATATTATATTGTGTGTAAAGAAAGATAGGAAAGGCAATCATTATGCCAATCTGCACGTCTCTCTATCTTTATTTATCAGTAAGCGACGCGCCTTACAATAGGAAAAAGGAGCGTCGCCTCTGAAAAACGTGCTTATTTTGTAGAGATTACTTGAAGAGTTTCTCGAAGTCTTCCTGAGAAATTTTCTTTTTCTTCAAGCCAACTTTCTCTTTCAATGCGGCTGTGAGTTTCGTATCTATTACGCGATCAAAGATAGCACGCGCTTGATCTTGCTTTTGCAATACTTCTTGCGCATATTTTTCCAAGTATTCATCGGGCACGTTATTAATGCCGTATTGCATAAATTGGAAACGAGCAGCAGAAATCGCCATTTCTTTCATATCAGCGTCTTCTACTTTAATCCCGGCCTCGCTCGTAAGTTTTTCGCGAATCAGCTGCCACTTCAACTCTTTCAAGCTCGACTCGAAGTTTTCATCAACAAACTTTTCGTCCTTATCCTTGTTGTTGGCTAACATAAAGCGACGCAGCAAGTCTTTCGGGAATTCCAGTTCGCCCACTTTGTTTTCAGCATAAGCGCGAGCGTCCAGTAAGAACTTATAATCAGCATCAGCTACGCGTTGGTGCTGCAATTGCTCTTTGATCTTCGCGCGGAATTCTTCTTCGCTCTTTACTTGACCTTCACCAAAGATGCGATCAAACAACTTCTGATCGAGTTCGCTCGGCACAAAGCGGCTTATTTCTTCAACCTGGAAAGAGAAATCGCCGGCGTGTTGTGCTACCTCATCCTTCTTTACCTTCAACAAAGAAGCAGCCTCAACATCGCTGTGAGCTTCAGCAGGCTTAAAAGTGATGACGTCGTTTTTCTTCGCACCGTCAAACAGCTTTTTCTGATCGTCAGCCTTAAAATAATTCGGCATCAATGAAGCGCGCTCTACTTGTATGCCGCCTTCTTTCGGCTGTCCTTTCTCATCGAGCTCCGTTAGCGGGCCGCGGAGAATATCACCATCGCGATATTCTTCAACATCTTCCGGATGGCCGGCCTGACGCGTCATTTCTTCGATCTGACTGTTGACTTGTGCATCGTCAACTTCGATTTCGTAATAGTCGACCTTGTCTTTTTTGTTCAATTCGATAGAGAATTCAGGCGCCAAAGCAATATCAAACTTAAACTCGAAGTCGTCTTGGTTCTCTATGTCTTGAGGTGCTTGCGACTCATTGCCCATCGGCTCGCCCAGCACTTCCAATTTTTGCTCTTTAATGTAGCCAAACAATTTGTCGGAAAGCAACTTGTTGACTTCCTCCATCTTTGCTTGCGGGCCATACATCTTATTCACCAAGCTGAAAGGCACCTTTCCCGGTCGGAATCCCGGCATTTGCGCCTTTTGGCTCATTTTTTTCAATGCCTCATTGACCTTCTCTGCATAATCAGCCTTGACGAGTTGAATCGTAATCGTACCACTGACCGGAGTGGACTTTTCAAATGAAATGTTCATCGAATTATCTTCTATTTATTGTTTTTATTATCTTACAGTAAAGGGCACCTTTCACCCACAATTTAAGGTGAGGAGCGCGCAAAGTTAACAATTTCTTCCGGCTTACCCTCATCTTCATCCTTTTTTTCGCTTTCTATCTACTTCTTATATCCGATTTATCGCCACAGTCGCTGAGATTTTACCGACATAAATCGCTTATATTTAGACTAATGTCGCTCGCTCTCTTCCTGATAACCATTTGCGGAAGGAGTTAAAATGGATTTACAGACAGCGCTTATCCTAATTTTATGAAGAACAATAAGTTTCTGCTTAAGCAAGACTTGTTTTCAATTGCTTTTCATCATCGTGGCGCAAACTCTTCCCTGACGACCTTATTGTTTGCTCCCGCCAAACGATAGTTTGCTCACAGCATACGATGGTTTGGTGCGACCAAATGATAGTTTGGTGGCAGCAAACAATAACAACAAGAGATAAGACAAAGCAAAAACGGGAAAACGAACTATAAAGAGTAAGCAAAATTCTTTAACTTTGCAGCCTTAATTACTATAATCCACAAAACATGGAATTAGCAGCTAAATACACACCACAGGACGTAGAGACCAAGTGGTATGATTATTGGATGAAGCATCATCTCTTCCGCTCTCACCCGGACGGAAGAGAACCCTATACAGTCGTAATCCCTCCCCCCAACGTCACAGGCGTATTGCACATGGGGCATATGCTGAACGAAACGATTCAAGATATTCTCGTGCGCCGCGCGCGAATGGAGGGTAAGAACGCCTGCTGGGTGCCTGGAACAGACCACGCCTCCATCGCCACGGAAGCTAAAGTTGTAGCTCGTCTGGCAGAAAAGGGTATCAAGAAAACAGACCTCACGCGCGAGGAATTTCTGAAGCACGCTTGGGAGTGGACAGACGAACACGGCGGCATTATTCTTCAACAGTTGCGCCGCGTAGGGGCTAGTTGCGATTGGGAGCGCACGGCATTCACGATGGATGAGGAGCGTTCGGGAAGCGTCATACACGTCTTTGTAGATCTTTATAAAAAGGGATTGATTTATCGCGGCGTACGCATGGTCAATTGGGACCCAAAGGCGCTCACGGCCTTAAGTGATGAAGAAGTTATCTATAAAGAGGAAAATTCAAAGCTATATTACTTACGCTATTATTTGAGCAACGACGATCAAAAAGAAGCCCCCGAAGGCTCCGTCGTACACATCGACGAGAAAGGGCGGCGCTATGCTGTCGTTGCAACGACGCGTCCGGAAACGATTATGGGAGATACGGCCATGTGTATCAACCCTGAAGATCCTAAGAATCAGTGGCTCAAGGGTCAAAAAGTAATCGTCCCGCTTGTCGGTCGCGAGATCCCCGTCATTGAAGACGAATATGTAGATGTCGCTTTCGGTACGGGCTGTTTGAAGGTAACACCTGCGCACGATGTCAATGACTATATGCTGGGCCAAAAGCACAAGTTGGCTTCCATAGATATATTCAACGACAACGGAACGCTGAGTGAGGCGGCCCAACTTTACGTAGGGCAGGATCGCTTGGACGTGCGCCGACAGATAGAGAAAGACCTGGAAGCTGCAGGCTTGATGGAGCGCGTAGAGTCTTACGTCAACAAGGTTGGCTTCTCAGAGCGCACCAATGTGCCTATTGAACCTAAGCTCTCTATGCAGTGGTTCCTCAAGATGCAGCACTTCGCCGACCTTGCATTGCCGCCGGTAATGAATGATGAAATCAAATTTTACCCGACAAAATATAAGAACATCTATCGCCATTGGTTGAGCAACATTAAGGATTGGTGCATCTCGCGCCAACTTTGGTGGGGGCATCGCATTCCTGCTTACTTCCTGCCCAATGGCGATTGCGTTGTCGCTGAAACCATTGAAGAAGCCGTAGAGGAGGCACGCAAACTTTCAGGCGATGCAACCATTGAAGCCAAAGACTTAAAGCAAGATGAGGACGCGCTGGATACGTGGTTCTCTTCGTGGCTCTGGCCCATCTCGCTCTTTAATGGCATTTCTGATCCGAACAATGAGGAGTTTCGGTATTATTACCCGACGGCCGACCTCGTAACCGGCCCGGACATCATCTTCTTCTGGGTGGCTCGAATGATTATGGCGGGCTACGAATATACCGGAAAGATGCCCTTTAAGCACGTTTACTTTACGGGTATCGTGCGCGACAAGCTTGGGCGAAAGATGTCGAAGTCGTTGGGAAATTCTCCTGATCCTTTGGCTTTGATAGACAGTTTTGGCGCAGACGGCGTCAGAATGGGTCTGATGCTGGCCGCACCTGCGGGTAATGACATCTTATATGATGACAGTTTGTGCGAACAAGGGCGCAACTTCTGCAATAAGATTTGGAACTGCTTCCGCCTGATTGACTCGTTAGAGGTATCTGACGGCGCGCAACCGCAAACGGCGCGTCGCGCCTTGGATTGGTTTGGTGCTCAGTTGCGCAAGAGTGCAGCTGAAATTGCTGATCTCTTCACAAAATATCGCTTAAGCGAGGCTCTGATGGAGATCTACCGCCTGATTACCGACGAGTTTAGCGGCTGGCTACTTGAGATGACGAAGCCGGCTTATGGCGAACCGATTGACCGCCGGACGATTAACGAGGTCAAAGCTTACTTTAATGATCTCCTACATTTGCTCCATCCGTTTATGCCTTTTATTACCGAAGAACTTTGGCAACACTTGGCAGAACGTAAATCGGGAGAAAGCATCATGGTCGACCCGCAAAATATCGCACAACCCCAAGCTGAAGACGCGAAAATCTTGGCTACGTTTGAGCAAATTAAAGGCATCGTGCAAGGAGTACGCGCCGTGCGCAATGCAAAGAACATTGCGAAGAAAGAAAGTCTCGAACTGGAAGTAATCGGAGAGAACCCGGTAAAGGCAGACAATGGAGTTATCAAGAAGATGGCCAACATTAGTAGCATCACCGAGGTAACCGAGAAGAATGCTAATGCGTCTGTCTTTATGGTAGGAACGCATACATTCGCCGTTATTTTAGGTAACTTGATTGATGTTGAGGCAGAGCGCGCTAAGGCAGAGGCTGAGCTAGCCCACTTAAAGCAATTCCTCGCCGGCATCGAAAAGAAATTGGGTAACGAGAAGTTCGTAGCCAATGCACCTGATGCCGTTGTCGCCTTAGAGCGGAAGAAGAAGAGCGATGCTGAAGCGAAAATTCAATCACTTCAAGCGCGCCTTGCAGATTTAGCGAAAGGTTAACGCTGACTCTCAAGTCTTCGCAGAGCAATGAGCGATAGCAGAGGTGCTGACTTTTGCTTTGGTGAGTGAGGGCTAGTCATAGCGCTTATATAATAAGGTGTGCCAAGTTTGTGCTTGGTGCACCTTCTTCTGATTATATAATATACGCTTTGCTTGCTTTGTTGGCTGCTATATATAGATCTGCTTAGAAAACGAAGAAAAATCCGAACTTGATGGAATTTCTAGTGCCTTATTGTTGATTGTTGCGCAATTTGGTAATTTTGCACCACTTGTTAGAACCTTTTTATATCAAAAATACAATGAGTGATAAAAGATACTCTCCAATACGCAAGCAGATTCTGCGAAGTCGCAGCTTACGGCGTCGGGTGCGGTGCAAGGTTGGTACACGCCTGACCTGGTGCTGTCGGTATTGGTGGGCTATCATTTCTGTTCTGCTGTTGGCCTTATGTGGCTGGATCTTTATACCTATCAGCTTGCAGCGTCAACTTCAGGGAGTTGTGCTGGTTGAAGCTGAGGTTTGTTATCGCATAACGTCTGCAGACGGAGATACATTATATATAGCGGGAACGGCGACTGATAGCATTGTTCCGCAATTAGATTTGAGCCCTGATTCAGTTTATAATAAAACTACAGCTAGCGGTTTCTTTGTTTCTAATGCCGGACACCTGGTTACGACAAAGCGACTTCAAGCGCATTTGCCTGCGATACTTGCTCACGATACTTTACAAGTAAGGCTGCAGACATTAGCCAAAGCCTTGAAAACCGAGATGAGTAAGCTTAAGATTTTGCGAGGTGAATTAGATAACTATGCCCACTCACATACGGTCGTTGATGGTGGTTATAATAACGTGATGGCGCTACGCGATAGTATCAAAAGGCGGCAGGTGAAAACGGATTTGCTCCTTCAAGTCGTACTGAAAATGCTACCGGCAAAGAACTTGGCAGCAAAAAGAGTAGAAAAGTATCGTATAACAACTAAGCAGAAGGTTGGTAATACTATCAAGGCGCGCCACTATAAAGCGCATTATACGAGTGATCATACATCGCATCTCATCTTATTACAATTGGACGCAGGGCGCTTGCCTAAAGAGGCGCATCGCTTTGTGATTTATCGTTTTAATCCACAGGCGTGGGCCTTCGGGCAAGGTGCGCATTACTTTTTGGGCTATCAATTGATGACGCAGGAGGAGACATTGACAACGATGCCTGATGCCGCAAAGCTACACAGCCCAATCTGCCTTTGGCTGAAGGTGGGCCGGTCCTAAATCGCTTCGGGCAAGTGTGCGGCGTTGTTGGTTTTGGTAAAACGAATGCGGGAGATGAATTATCTAAATTGTTTTATTCAAATCATTCTTACCCGTCGAGAGTCTTCGACAATTGGGTAAAAGGCGTTAAGCTGTGGTTTCGCCAGCCACGTGCTTTAGCTACGGATTCGCTCCGACTTACCCATCCCTTGCAGACAAATGTTGCTGGTTGGCAACGAATAGCAGATCATTATGTTTCGTGCTCATTGGCCGACGGACGTTATACCGGTTCTTATTTGAATGGAGTGCGAGTTGGTTCCGGACGTATGCAATATGCAGATGGATCAACCTATGCCGGTCAATGGCTGAAAGATCAACGCGAAGGCCTGGGCGTTTATACGGATAAGCGTGGGCGCATTTATGTCGGATTATGGAAAGCCGATACACTCTATCAAGGCTCTTGCCGGACGGAGAGATTCCTTTATGTGGGTGGCATAGATAAGACTTTTCGTCGTATGGGCTTTGGCGTTTTTACAGATGATCAAGGCAATTATTACGAAGGGCTTTGGCAGAATGGTAAACGCAATGGCTTTGGTATAGGGCTTTCCTTACATCATATCGTAAGAGCCGGTATTTGGCAAAAAGATCGCTTCTTGGGTGAGCAAATGATTTACAATGCCGATCGCGTCTATGGAATTGATATTTCTCGCCATCAACACGAGCAAGGAAAACAGCATTTTTCTATAGATTTTTCTCGATTGCGCATTACGGGACTCGGAACGCTTCCCCGTAAGGTTAAGGGGGAAATAAATTATCCCGTAACATTTGTCTATGTTAAGGCAACTGAAGGTGCAACGCTTTACAATAAATACTATAAAGTCGACTTAGGGGGTGCTTTGCGAAACGGCCTGCACGCCGGAGCTTACCACTTCTTTTCAATCTATACGCCTCCCGCTGAACAGGCTGCTTTTTTCTTGAAGCAAACGCACGGAAAACGCGGAGATTTGGCACCAATGCTCGATGTGGAGCCCTCGCACAAGCAGATAGAGCGCATTGGTGGGCGTGATGTACTCTTTAATCGTATGCTACAATGGTTACGCATCGTGGAGCAACGCACCGGGCGGCGACCGGTTCTGTACGTTAGTCAACTATTTGTCAACGATTATTTATCTTATGCTCCTGAGAGTTTGCTGAAATACAAAATGTGGATTGCGCGTTATAGCGAATATAAACCTTACGTTCATTTGGAGTATTGGCAATTAACGCCGGAAGGCCGCGTCAGAGGTATTCATGGTGAAGTGGACATCAATGTTTTTAATGGTTCTAAAGCGCAATTTTTGCAAAAGATGGTGTATACGCCTTAATGCTCTTTATTTGTTGATAATTACCTAGCCTCTTATGTCGCTTAGTCGGTTAAGTTTATGCTCATAATGTGATTTCTGTTTGCTAATGGCGTCCTAAAATAGTATGCAGCAAGCGGCGTGATCAATTGACAAATAATTTTTTTCTAAAAAATAAGGCTTGTAACAAATGATACAGAAAGTCTGTTGGCTTTTTCCTACTTTTGCTCCATACAAATAAATGAGGTGTGAAGTCAGCTTGAGTGGAGTAAGGGTAAAGCCCCGATTTATCGTTGCAACCTTCAAGATCATCTAAGTAAGACTAAAAAAATAGGAAATGGAAGATATGTTACGCGGCCTTTCGGCCAAAGATAAGGAGCGATTGAGCGCTCTTTTGCAAATAGAAGAGGATTATGAGACGGGCAAAATCGACTTAGAAGAAGCACGTCGCCAACTAAGCGAAAAGGTGGGGCGGATTCACCCTTACGATATTGCCAAAGCAGAGCAACATCTTGTGCCCGCTGACGATGAAGAGTGTCGCAAAGTCGATATGAAAAAGACTTTGCAGTTGCTGGATGGTTTCTTGGATACGTCGCGCCCGAACTTGCCGGCTGACCATCCCATTATGCTTTACTATCGTGAGAATGATGAGATGCGGAAACATCTGGCCGAGGTCGAGAACTTGTTGCAATTCCCTTTGATTAAGAATCAGTGGCTCGAACTGTATGAGGCTTTGCTGCAATATCCCGTGCATTATACGCGCAAGCAGAACCAGCTTTATCCGCTATTGGAGAAAAAGGGCTTTGATAGGCCAACGACGACGATGTGGACTTTCGACGATTTTGTACGCGATGAGATTAAGGCGGCTAAACGCTTGCTAGATGAAGATAAAGATGATGAATTCTTGGCGCGCCAAAAGGATGTGCTGGCTTATACGCGCGATTTGATGGAAAAAGAAGAGACGATTCTTTATCCTACGTCCTTAGCGATGATTTCTCTGGCAGAGTTTGAGGAAATGAAAGAAGGAGATCAAGAAATCGGCTTCGCTTTTATTGAGCCGGAGGCGTCGCTTGCCAAGCAGCCTACACAAACGCCGGCCACAGAGACGAGCGGATTTGCAGCCGAACTACAGGCTTTGTTAGGAAAATATGGTTATTCGGTGGGTAATGATAAGGATCAGGTTTTAGAAGTTAAGACCGGAAAGCTTACATTAGAGCAAATCAACTTGATTTTTCGCCA
Source organism: Alloprevotella tannerae (assembly GCA_015259305.1). Lineage (GTDB taxonomy): Bacteria > Bacteroidota > Bacteroidia > Bacteroidales > Bacteroidaceae > Alloprevotella > Alloprevotella tannerae_B. The sequence continues at coordinate 18,293 of JABZGO010000005.1, forward strand.
TTTACCCGTCGATATCTCTTTTGTGGATGAAAACGAACTTGTAAAATTCTATTCGGATACGCCGCATCGCGTCTTCCCGCGTAGCAAGAATGTTATTGGTCGTCAAGTTACCAACTGTCATCCACGGTCCAGTGTGCACATCGTACGAGAAATCGTAGACAAATTTCGTAACGGGGAGCAAGATAAGGCTGAATTTTGGATTAACAAGCCGGGTTTGTTTATCTATATCATCTACTATGCGGTAAGAGATGAGGCCGGACGCTTCCGCGGTGTTTTAGAAATGATGCAGGACTGTACGCATATTCGTGAATTGGAAGGCTCGCGCACGCTCTTGACGTGGGAAGCAGAAGAAACAGATGAGGCGGCAGAAACTTCTCAATCGGCCAATGCGCCACTTTCAGCTGAAACGCGTTTGAAGGACTTGCTAAAAACTTATCCCTGGCTCAAAACTGAATTGGTGAAACTCCGGCCGGAGTTTAAGATGCTCAATAGTCCGCTCGGCAAACTGATTGTGGCACGCGCGACTCTTAAGGATGTAAGTGAACGTAGCGGAATGTCGCTAGACGAACTCTTGCAAAGTTTGCAAAAGTTGATAGCCGCTCACGCTTAAGTCACTTTTTTGCTGCCGGCCGCTGTGATTTTCCTTTGAAACTTACAGAGGCCGGTACGCGAAAGAGTCCGGCTACCTTGCTGTAGATATTAAGTCGAAGCATCAGTACGTTCATGCCGTCCACTTGCTGTACGTGTCCGTAAAAGGGCGCTTCGTTTTTGACCGCGTTGTCCCAATATAGTGTTGAGTTAAACAGCTTCATCATCTTTATGCTTCCTGCATTTGGAGCGGAAGTCTTCATCGTGCCGTCAGAACTTATGCTTATGCCTTTTATGGAAAAGAGAATCGTTCCGGGCATCTTGCCAATTTTAGGTACAGCTCCCGTTAACACGCCGTTGTGTAAACGAAAGACCATCTTTTGTGAAGGCTTTAGTTCGCCCTTCATCTTAATATTGTAGGCCGTGCCGCTATAATCTCCATCGAATTGCGTGTTTACTTGCGCCTTCAGTGAGGCGAAAACAGCACAAAGTAGTAAGCAGAGAGAAATCAGTCGTATTTGCTTCATCGTTTAATTTGTTTTTGTTGGTTGATCACGCAACTTTCGTTCGCTTATTGCCTACTCTTGATAAGCAAAAGGCTTTGCTGCATATTGCAGAAAGGATAATAGAGCAACACTTAAGGGGCGCTTTTCGGTGAGAGCGCAGGCTTTTGATCCTTTAGCTTGATTCGTTTGATTGCTACGTAGAGTTGTGACCGCAAAGGTAACTAAGATTCTGCGATCGGTTATGGATTTTAGCATATACCATCACTCAAAAGTTTACTTTGTCAATCATTTTCTTTTGCAAAGTAGAACGAAAAGGGCCTAAGTCCCATTATCAAACTACTTTCTGTTCTTTTTAGACTTCCTCGCATTGACTTCATAAACACCGAGACGCGACAACTTCTTGTACGATCGTGATGGTAGAGCTTTTTTATCGTGAGCGTACACTCGTACGCTCACGAGGGGACAAACGTGCGCTCACGATAGAAAAGGATCGAATAGCGTTGGGCGCGTTCTGAGCTTTGATTTTGTGAAACGAAATTGAGACATGGAGCTTCGCAAACAACTGCGTAAGAATATTTAAACTGAACGAAAGCTTTGTCGGTCGGGAATATTAACTTTGCAAATCAAAACGAAAGGTGAGTATTAGCGAATAGGGGTGCTTATATACAGGTGCGCGCGTACTCAAAGTCAATACAAAGGATCCCTGAAGCGCATTATGATCGTTAGCGAAGGAAGTTTAGCGTTAACTATTTACTGTTCGTTGGCTTGCCTAAACGATTGTCGCTTAAAAATCGTTGGTTATTTTTTTTCAAATGAATAGAAAAAGTTCGTGCCAATCTGCTTTGCAGAGCCAAAATCAAGTAGCAGGAAGCGCTAAGCGCATGGATGAATTGGATTTTCTTAAGGCCGTATTCATCCTGCTGATGGTAGCTTTCCATTTGGTCTACATTGGCAATAAATATCCCTATGCTAAAGCCGTGGTTTACACGTTTCATATGCCGGGATTCCTTTTGATTTCCGGTTATTTGGCCAATATGCATAAAACGGCGGGAAAGTTCTTTCGCGGAATGGGGCGTTTGCTCCTCCCTTACCTGATTATGGAGGGCGCTTATATTATCTTAGCCGCTTTTTTGCCGATTCGCGAGCACATAGATTCGCTGACCGTCGGGACATTCTTGCAGCATTTGTTGCTCAAACCTTTAGGGCCTTATTGGTACTTGCATACGCTTGTGATTTGTAGCGTGATGTATTTTGCAATCATGCGACTTCCATTGTTGGCAAATTGGATGAAATGGACGATCCTCTTGTTTGCTTATGGTGCACTTGCCTTTGGCTTACACTTAATCTCGTTCACGCACGCTTGTTATTTTGCCGGCGGCATCGCCATACGATTACTGCATAAAGATTTTATCAGTTTTTTTCGCTTCGGTTTATGGGGTTTTATCCCTTTTGCCGCACTGCTGTTTTGGCCTGATCAGTTGCATAGTGGGACTTTTGTAGGCGTATTGATTGTCTATTGCGTGATTTGCGGATTATTGGGCCTTTATTCTTATTTTAAAGCCAATAGTCGTTTGCTGTATATTGGACGAAATACGCTCGTTATCCTTTTGTTTTCGCCGATTTTTACACTTTTAGTCAAACCGCTTGTGCCTTTACTTGCTTTTGATCCAACGGGGATGCTCTTCTTGATAATTGCTGTTTCTCTCGCTGTCGGAGGTAGTTTGGTCATAGCAAGGGTGATGGAAAAAACGCATACGGCTGTTTGTCTATTTGGACAATCTTCCATCTTGCATTAAAGATCGAACTTGTATATTGCAAGACAATGGGGAGTCCGGATTCTTCTGATGAGGAAGCAATAATCATACATCATCAAGTCTAAAAGAAAAATTCCCTTGACCACGTAAAGGGTGGTCAAGGGAATTTCGTATGCTATTGTTCAAAAGCAACAGAGCTCGATAAATTAGCCTACTTGCTGTTTTTGCGCTGCTTATCTGCTACTTGTCGATGTTGATTTTCAATCCACTGCTCGCGAGCATAGGCTTGCATATCAGTGACGGTATCTTTCTCGTCCACGATTTCTGTACCCAGCATCGTTTCTATGACGTCTTCCATCGTGACAATGCCTCGCAAACAGCCATATTCGTCAATGATGACGGAGATGTGCTCTTTCTTTTCCAATAAGCGCTCCCAAATGGTTGAGACGCTTTCCGTCTCTTGGAAAGACAAAATGGGGCGTACAAGCTCCGAAAGCTGCATCGAAAACTTATCTTCAGAAAGTTTTTCCAAGATCGTTTGGCGTAAGACGTAGCCTGTAATGTAATCGTCCTTATCGTCTTTGTAAACAGGGATTCTTGAGAAAGTTTGATAGCGCTCGTGTTGCCTAAATTCCGTGAGTGTCATCGCCTCATCAGCGATCTCGACGACGCTACTGGGCGTCATGATCTCGCGTGCAGTAACTTTCGAAAGTTTAAGCATATTCTGAATCATTCGATCCTCTTTCTGCTTGAACACACCCTCTTCCGTGCCGGCCGTAACCATAGCTGAAACTTCCTCGCGGCTGACCGAAGTCGCATTTTGTTCAGAAGAAATGAAGCGGGTGATAAACTCCGCCATCAGAACAAAAGGAAAAGTGAGGAAAACCAAGGATCTGTAGACCGGCGTCAGCGGTATAATCAGCAGTCGCCAATGATTTGCGCCTAAAGTCTTGGGGATAATCTCCGAAAAGATCAGAATTAGTAAAGTTAAGCCCGCAGATACCCAGCCAAACCACTCTTCTCCTAAAACTAAAGCCGCTTGCCGTCCGACGCCGGCAGCACCGGCCGTGTTGGCAATGGTGTTTAGGGTTAGAATCGCAGAAATAGGACGATCAATGTCCTGCTTAAATTTACGAAGATGTTTAGCTGCTTTTGATCCTTCCTCCTCTTTCATTGTAATAAAAGAGAATGGCGTAGAAAGCAACGTCGCTTCCATAATAGAACAAAGGAAAGAAACGACTAATGCTAATAAAAGATAGAGTATGAGTAGCCCCATGTATGATTATAAATGTATCTCGCTCACTGCTCAAAACGCTAGAAGTAAACAGAAACTCGGCCCCGAAAGGGCAAAAATGGGCTTCATTAACCTTCAAATAAAGCGTCGTTTAGCAATGTTAGATCGCTGCAAAGATAGAAATTCTTAATTGATTAACCAAAAACAAGTATGATTCTTACAAGAACTTGAGTGGAAAGAATGGTATACAATATATATATATTGAAGATTGCGCACATGCTTACTAAAAAATCAGGATAGCCTGCGCAATAATGAAGCAACGTTTGGCGAGACAAGATTTTGAGTTGTTTTAATGTTGTGTTGCTGGCGAATAAGCCTAATCTCTCTAGCGAAAAGCTCAGCAACAGACAAAGTTTTTCTAACTAAGTAGACGTAAATCTTGGCAAAAAAGGAAAATTGCTGTACCTTCGCGAGAAGATTTGCAGGTAAAGCCTGCATAGGTAAATCATGAAAAAAGGATTGACAGATAAGATGTCCGGCCGGATGGATCAACAAAAGCAAGAACCCATCTCTAAAGCTTGGCGAGAGGATATAAGGCAAGCCGTTGATGTATTAAATCGCGGCGGAGTCATACTTTATCCTACAGACACAATTTGGGGGATAGGATGTGATGCGACTAATCCGGAGGCAGTAAAGAGAGTCTACGATATAAAACGTCGTATAGACTCCAAAGCCTTGATCACTTTAGTTGATACAGAAGCTAAGTTGCAGTTTTATGTGCGCGATGTGCCTAATGCTGCGTGGGATATAATAGATTATGCGACTCGCCCGACAACGATCGTTTACGATACCGTGCGTAATCTTGCCCCCAATCTGTTGGCTGAAGATGGCAGTGTTGGCATCCGCATTACGCAGGAACCTTTTAGCCGCGAACTTTGCGCGCGATTTAGACGTGCGATTGTGTCGACTTCAGCTAATGTGAGCGGAGAGCCTTCGGCAGCTTGTTTTGATGCAATCTCTGATGAAATAAAAGAGGCAGTTGATTATATTTGTACGTCTCGCCGGAATGAACGTAAACCGACTTCTGCCTCAGCTATAATTAAACTGTCTTTTGATGGGACGGTACAAATCATTCGCCAATAAATAGACGCCAAAGTGACGACTGCAGCAATAGATCGTGGGTATAATCCGATCCTGAAAGGCTTGCTCTTCTTGCAAAGCCACCTGAATCGGCGGCAATTTATACAACTGCTTAGCTTTTTGGTGGGCGTGGGTGCTGCGCTTTCGGCACAGCTTCTGAAGTGGCTAATCCACGAGATACAATTTTTGCTTACTTTTCGCTTTGATGCAGGACGGGCGCAATGGCTTTTCTTGGTTTATCCGGTTGTAGGTATCTTATTAACGACGCTTTTTATTAAGTATGTCGTTCGCGATGACATCGGACACGGCATTACGCGCATCCTTTATGCAATTTCACGCCGACAAGGGCATATTCGCCGTCATAATACGTGGTCTAGTATTTTAGCTTCTTCTCTAACAATTGGGTTTGGCGGATCAGTGGGAGCGGAGTCGCCGATCGTATTAACAGGTTCGGCCATCGGATCCAACCTAGGCGAGATTTTTCATTTGGAGCACAAAGAATTAATGTTGCTCATTGGGTGCGGCGCATCAGCTGCCATTGCCGGTATCTTTAAGGCCCCCATCGCCGGTATCGTCTTTACGCTTGAAGTCTTGATGATAGACTTGACGATGGCTTCTTTACTACCTCTACTGATTGCTTCGCTGACGGCTACTTGCGTTACTTATTTCCTAACCGGCCCCGCTGCAATGTTTAGCTTCCACTTAAACGACCCCTTTGTCGTTGAGCGTGTGCCTAGTTCTATTTGTTTGGGCGCTTTCTGCGGCATCCTCTCGCTTTATTTCACACGAGCGATGAATTGGTTTGAGCAAGTTTTCGGGCGCATCAATGGTACTTTTAAACGAGTCGCTTTAGGAGGAACAATCTTGGCGATTTTGATGTTCTTTTTCCCACCGCTTTATGGTGAAGGTTACAATATCATCG
>JABZGO010000060.1 GCA_015259305.1 Alloprevotella tannerae
AGTCAGGATACAACGGTATGTGTATTCTCCTTCCCAAAAATCCTGCACACCATCCATCCGTTTCTGTCTTTGAATCACAAGTCGATATGCCTTACCTTTCCACTTCTCAACAAGGATAGAGTTCAATTCAAACTCAATGCCATTGATTTCTTCAGTTTTCCAGCCTTTGAGAGCAAAGGTGTCATTGTAGATCGAACTGCAGCGGTTAGCACGGATATAGAAGGACTTGCAGTGTTTTTCTATTTCCTCCACGATTTCCTCGGAAAATACAGCGTAGAGATCATTGACTTTGTGAGTATTATTTGCCTTATGGTCTTTCTCTTCCACAACATTCCCCAGTTCAATTATAGAAGCTTTAAGTTTTAGTTCTAAGCTATGCCGTAATAAGAATAGCAAAGGTAAATATATATCGTTGATCGAGATTGTCCTTTCTTGTATTGTTAGTAAAATATCTTTAATTGCAAAATCATATTGAGTTCCTATAATCCCTAAAGAATGATAGTCTGATGTATGAAATGTTAGTTCCCATTGGGGTTTCTTATCTTCACTCGCATTAGTAAATGAAGCATCATTATCCGGAAACGAGCAATAGTAATTGCAAGCATTAAATGCATGTATTTCTTTTCTTTCTTTAAAGTAGGAAGACCCATTTCTATCTGAAACATACCTCCAACAATCACCTTCAGAATTACAATTGAGACAATCAAGATGTTTTAAGAATTCTTGATCGTTAATGTTGGCAAATTGGTACAATTTTTCCAGATTGTGTGTTGTGCCAAACTGCTCCCATGTGGTCATTGTCTTGGATATTTTCTCTGTCAAAAACAACTCAAGAGAATGCCGCATTATAAACATGAAAGGCATAAATTTACGATTAGTTTGATAACGTTTTTGCTTAGCTATTTCAAGAAATACAAGAAACGCTTTGTGGTATTGTTCATAGTAGTACTCCCAAGTCCGTTTGTGACTTTGGTTATTAATTGTAAGAAGATCATTTTGAAGTAGCAACTTATCATCAAAAATCATATTTTGTAAGTTTAAAGTGTTTACAAGGAGCTAAATATATGGCTTACGTGAATTCAACAAATTATAAACAATAAGGAAAATTAATTGGCAAAACTCAATATTTAATTATACTCCCAAGAAATAACAATTTCACAGATCATCGAAAACAAAATTATGAAAATATTTTGATTGGTCTATTTATTCGGGAGTTTTTTTGATGAGATAACAGCATTAGCGTCGATATATAAGATTAGAGAAAGAGATTACCGCATCATTGGCGTTGTATCAAGTCATCAAAAATTTCGAATTCATCAAGTAAAAATGTTCCAAAAGGATAAACAAAAAATCCCCACTATCTCACGATAGCGGGGATTTGCAATAAGTTGTTGGTTTTTACTTTTCTGCTTGAGCGGCTTCCTCTGCGGGAGCTTCAGTTGCGGGAGCTTCCGGAGCTGCTTGTTCTGCTGCGGGAGCTGCTTTCTTTGAACGACGAGTGCGAGTGGCCTTCTTCTTGGTCTTAGCCATATTCTCATCGTAATCAACCAATTCTATAAAGCACATATCGGTACCATCGCTCTGACGGAAACCGGTCTTGATAATACGTGTGTAACCACCGGGACGATCTGCTACTTTCTCGGAAATGTTCTTGAACAACTCCGTTACAGCATACTTATCGCGCAAATAGCTGAACACGACACGGCGTGAGTTTGTCGTGTCCTCTTTACTACGGGTAATCAGAGGCTCAACATACTTCTTGAGCGCCTTTGCTTTAGCGAGAGTCGTAGTGATTCTTTTGTGCATGATCAGAGAAACTGACATGTTAGCCAGCATCAACGCTCTGTGGGATGCAGTACGACTCAGATGGTTGAATTTTTTATTGTGTCTCATTTTCTTTTAAGTTGTTTGAGGATGCTTGATGCACTTGTGCGGAGCTCGTTATCGGCTCCGCTATGAAACGTGCGCTTTATTCGCGATCCAATTTGTATTTTGAAATATCAGTTCCAAACTGTAGATTCAGACCCGCGAGCAAATCATCAAGCTCTGTGAGCGATTTCTTACCAAAGTTGCGGAACTTGAGCAGGTCGTTCTTATTGAACTGCACCAAATCGCCCAATGTCTCGACGTCAGCAGCCTTAAGACAATTCAACGCACGAACGGAAAGGTTCATATCAGAAAGCTTCTGCTTCAGTACCTGTCGCATATGAAGTACTTCCTCATCGAACTCTTCGTTGTCTTCTTGCGCTGTATCTTCCATCGTGATCTTCTCATCAGAGAAAAGCATAAAATGGTAGATTAAAATCTTGGCTGCTTCTTTCAAAGCGTCCTTCGGTTGTATGGAACCGTCCGTCGTAACTTCAAGTACGAGCTTATCGTAGTCGGTCTTCTGCTCTACGCGGAATGGCTCTACAACGTATTTTACGTTACGAATCGGGGTGTAAATAGAATCGATAGGGATTTGCGTAACCTCAGAACAAGCATCGCGATTTTCCTCTGCAGGAACATAACCGCGGCCCTTGTTGATGGTAAGCTCTATCGAAATCGTGGCTTTGGAATCAAGGTGAGCAATCACCAATTCCGGATTTAACACTTCAAATCCACTGAGATGCTTGCCAATGTCACCGGCTCTAAATTCGGTGGCGTTGGAGATGGTCAAGCTGACTTTTTCATTCTCAAGCTCCTCGACTATGTGCTTGAAGCGTACCTGCTTCAGATTGAGTATAATGTTGGTTACGTCCTCGCGCACTCCGGGGATAGAGGCGAACTCGTGTTCGACGCCGGCTATCTTTATTGTATTGATGGCAAAGCCTTCAAGGGAGGAGAGCAGGATGCGACGTAAGGCATTTCCAATCGTGACGCCGAAACCGGACTCCAAGGGACGGAACTCAAACTTTCCGAACTTGTCGTCGTTTTCCAACATTATCACTTTATCAGGTTTTTGAAATGCTAATATCGCCATGAATGTAAATTTTGAAAATTGATGGACTCGTAAGGTAGAATGCAGAAAGAATAAAGGTCAGTTCTGCACTCGCTACCTCCGTTTCCTTTACTTAGTTCTTAGAGTACAACTCGACAATCAGCTGTTCTTGGATGTTCTCCGGGATATCTGCACGTTCAGGCTTGTGCAACAATTTGCCTGCCTTAGCACTTTCGTCCCACTCCATCCAAGGATACTTGCTGTGGTTGAAGCCTGCGAGAGAATCTGCAATCACTTCAAGTGACTTAGACTTTTCGCGAACGGCCACAATCTGACCGGGTTTCACGCTATAAGAAGCGATGCCCGTAACTTTTCCGTCAACAGTGATGTGGCGGTGGTTAACCAATTGGCGTGCTGCAGCACGAGTAGGAGCAATACCTAAACGGTATACCACATTGTCCAAACGGCATTCGAGGTTCTGCAAAAGAATTTCACCAGTAATGCCATTAGACGCAGATGCTTTCTCAAACATATTGCGGAATTGCTTTTCTAGCACTCCGTAAGTGTACTTTGCTTTTTGCTTCTCAGCCAACATCACTCCGTACTCGGACGTCTTGCGACGACGGCCATTGCCATGCTGTCCGGGAGGGAAATTGCGACGTGAGAGTACTTTATCTGCTCCAAAGATGGCCTCGCCGAAACGACGGGCAATACGAGACTTTGGTCCAATATATCTTGCCATAAATCGTATGTTTTATCTAATTGATAAGTTTAAGAAGTATGCTACACACGAAGAGATCTTACAAAACAAGAATGTACGTAAGCAGATTCTCTTTAAATTGTGCAACTTAGGGATGATTATACTCTTCTTCTCTTTGGAGGACGACAACCATTGTGAGGTAACGGAGTAACGTCGATGATCTCGGTTACTTCGATACCGGCACCGTGCACGGCACGAATAGCTGACTCACGACCATTGCCGGGACCCTTGACGTATGCCTTTACTTTACGAAGGCCTAAATCGAACGCGGTCTTAGCGCAATCCTGGGCAGCCATCTGTGCTGCGTAAGGAGTGTTCTTCTTAGAACCGCGGAAGCCCATCTTACCTGCTGAAGACCAAGAGATAATTTGTCCTTCAGAGTTCGTAAGGGATACAATTATATTATTGAAAGAGCTGTGTACGTGAAGCTGGCCATTGGCATCTACCTTCACTACTCTTTTCTTAGTTGCGACTGTTTTCTTTGCCATAACTTATCTATTATTTAGTAGCCTTTTTCTTATTTGCAACAGTCTTCTTGCGACCCTTGCGAGTACGTGCATTATTCTTCGTGCTTTGACCACGAACGGGGAGGCCTAAGCGATGACGGATACCACGGTAGCAACCGATATCCATCAGGCGCTTAATGTTCATCTGAATTTCACCACGCAAGTCACCTTCAACTTTATATTCACTGGAGATAATCTCACGAATCTTACCTGCCTGGTCATCCGTCCAGTCGGATACTTTGATTCCTCTGTCAACTCCGGCTTTGTCCAAGATTTTTGCGGAGCTACTACGACCTATACCGTAGATATAGGTCAAGGCAATCTCTCCTCGCTTATTCTGAGGAAGATCGACACCAACAATTCTTATTGCCATATAGTAATTTAATTATTTGCGATAAATGGATTAACCCTGACGCGTTTTAAACTTAGGGTTCTTCTTGTTGATCACAAAGAGACGGCCTTTGCGCCGAACGATCTTGCAATCAGGAGTACGCTTTTTCAAGGATGCTCTTGTCTTCATATCTTGTTTCTTTTTATTTGTATCTAAATACGATTCTGCCCTTTGTTAGGTCATAAGGACTCATTTCTACCTTAACCTTGTCGCCGGGGAGAATTTTGATGTAGTGCATACGCATCTTTCCGGAAATATGGGCGGTAATCTCATGCCCATTTTCTAACTCTACCCGAAACATTGCATTGCTTAAAGCTTCTACAATTGTGCCGTCTTGTTCGATTGCTAATTGCTTAGACATATTGTAACTTATCTGTTCTGACTTTCTATAGATTCTATTTCTGTAAATGACGAAAGAATCTCAGGCTTTCCATTATGGAGTGCAATTGTATGCTCAAAATGGGCTGCTGGCTTTCCGTCGCGGGTTTTGACTCCCCAACGATCGGGAAGCATAAAGAACTCTCTTGTGCCCATAGTAATCATAGGTTCTATGGCAATACAGAGACCATTCTTTAGTTGCTTTCCGGTTCCGGGTTTACCATAATTAGGGACCATTGGCTCTTCATGCATCTCGCGTCCGATTCCGTGACCGACAAACTCGCGCACGACACCATAACCATAGGGTTCGACGTGAGACTGTACTGCATAACCAATATCTCCAATTCGCTTTCCAGGCAAAGCAGCCGTAATAGCTTTATAAAGACTCTCTTTCGTCACACGGAGTAGTTCATCTACCTCTGAAGAAACTTCACCTACGCGAAATGTATAGCAAGAATCTCCATTGAAACCTTCGAGTAGAGCGCCACAATCTACAGAAACAATATCACCATCACGTAGAGGTTCATCATTTGGAACACCATGCACTATAACATCATTGACCGACGTGCAAATAGATGCAGGGAAAGGTGACCCATAAGGATTGGGAACGCCTTTGAAAGTAGGAACTCCACCGTTATCGCAAATATACTGCTCTGCTACGGCATCTAACTGATTAGTTGTTACGCCGGGCTTAACATGTTTCGCGACTTCTGAAAGAGCAGATGCGACAAGGCGATTTGCCTTGCGCATAAGCTCAATTTCGTCTTCGGTTTTTAGATAAATCATCCGCTGAGAATAAGACTTATAGATTACCTCCTGAATGAGATCTAGTATGACCTGCACTCAAAAGACCATCATAATGTCTAACCAACATATAGCTCTCGATCTGCTGGAGTGTATCAATAACAACTCCAACAAGAATCAATAGAGATGTTCCGCCAAAGAATTGGGCAAAGCCTTGCTTAACGCCAATCAGGACGGCAAATGCGGGTAATATAGCGATCAATGCGATAAAGAGAGAACCAGGGAATGTGATTCTCGTCATCACGCGATCAATATAATCACCAGTGGGGCGTCCGGGTTTTACACCAGGGATGAATCCGCTGTTGCGTTTCATATCCTCTGCCATCTGTTGTGGGTTCATCGTAATAGCTGTATAGAAATACGTAAACATCACGATAAGTATCACATAGATGACATTATAGGGGAGACTGAACTGATTGGACAAAAGATGTCCTAAGCCGTTTCCGCCGGTTTTGGAGAAAGCATTCAGCACACTGGCCGGAATAAACATAATCGCTTGCGCAAAAATAATAGGCATTACATTCGCAGCGAAAAGTTTGAGCGGGATATACTGACGAGCTCCGCCAAATTGGCGATTACCTTCTATACGCTTTGCATATTGTACAGGCACTTTACGAGTGGCTTTCACCAAAATAATGGAGAGAGCCATAACGAAAAGGAGTGCAATAATTTCAAACAGCAACTTAATCAAGCCACCACCTTCAGCTCCAGATAGAGCACTAGTAAATTCCTCCATCAAAGCACTCGGGAAACGAGCAATGATACCAATCATAATGATCAAGGAAACACCATTACCTACACCTTTATCTGTGATACGTTCGCCCAACCACAAAATAAACATACTTCCGGCTGAGAGAATAAGGGTAGAAGTCAGCATGAATCCAAACCCTTGTCCTACAGTAAAGGCTCCACCTTCACCACCTACTTGGGCGCTAAGGTTAATCATGTACATGGGAGCCTGGAACAAAAGGATTGCAACAGTCAACCAGCGTGTGTATTGATTCAACTTACGCACACCGCTTTCCCCCTCTTTCTGCATCTTTTGGAAGTGAGGTACCGCCACTGCTAACAACTGAATAACAATTGAAGCAGAGATGTAAGGCATGATACCCAACGCAAAGACTGATGCGTGAGAGAATGCTCCACCAGAGAACATGTTTAATAATGACATCAAACCTTCACTGGTCTGTGCCTGCAACTGATTGAGGCGAGCAGGATCGATGCCGGGTAAAACAACAAAAGATCCAAACCGGTAAATCGCGACAAAGAGAAGCGTGATAAGTAAACGCTGGCGAAGATCTTCGATCCTCCAAATATTCTTTAGTGTCTCGATTACTTTTTTCATAACTAGATTTTTGTCGCCGTTCCTCCAGCAGATAGAATTGCAGCTTCTGCACTCTTAGAGAATGCATTCGCTTCTACGTCTAGCTTAATCTTAAGCTCACCATTGCCAAGAACTTTAACAAGATCTTTGGCAGAAATAAGGCGTGCAGAAATCAACTCTTCGCGGCCGATCTTTTGCAAAGACAACTTTTCGGCTAATTCTTGAAGAGTATCAATGTTAACAACACGATATTCAACCCTGTTGATGTTTTTGAAGCCAAACTTGGGTAAGCGACGCTGTAATGGCATCTGGCCACCTTCAAAGCCAATTTTCTTGGAATAACCAGAACGAGACTTCGCACCTTTGTGACCACGCGTAGAAGTGCCCCCTAAACCAGAGCCGGGACCACGGCCTATGCGTTTCCGAGAATGTGTTGAAGCAACAGCGGGTTTTAATGTATGTAATTTCATAACTTAAGCTTATTATATGAGGTTATTCAACAATCGTCACAAGATGTTGTACTTTGCGAATCATCCCGCGAATACAAGGATTGTCCTCAACTTCAACCGTATTTGAAATCTTGCGGAGTCCTAATGAATCAAGCGTGCGCTTTTGATCGATAGGTGCTCCAATACGGCTCTTAATCTGTTTGATTTTAATCGTTGCCATATCTATTAACCTCTGAAAACTTTATCTATTGAAATACCACGCTCACGCGCTACCGTATGAGCATCACGCATACCCTTAAGAGCCTCAATTGTAGCTTTCACTAAATTGTGAGGGTTAGAAGAACCTTTAGACTTTGCTAAGACGTCCTTTACACCTACGCTATCAAGTACGGCACGCATTGCACCACCGGCAACGACACCGGTACCCTCAGAAGCAGGAAGAATCGTTACCTCAGCACCGCCAAAACGAGCATTCATTCCATGAGGGACAGTTCCTTTCAATACAGGAACCTTTACGAGGTTCTTTTTTGCAGCCTCAATGCCTTTTGCAATGGCTGTAGTGACTTCACCAGCTTTACCAAGGCCATGACCAATTACACCTTTACCATCACCTACAACGACAATTGCAGCAAAAGTAAATGTACGACCACCTTTAGTTACCTTGGTAGTACGATTGATAGCAACCAGTCTATCTTTTAAATCTTCACTATTTACAATAACTCTGTTTGCCATAACCATTAAAATTTAAGTCCACCATTACGAGCACCATCAGCCACATTCTTAACACGACCATGATAAAGATAGCCGTTACGGTCAAAAACAACCTCACTAATTCCTGCGGCGATAGCCTTTTGTGCTACGAGTTCTCCGACCTTAGAAGCTTGCTCCAACTTAGGCATCTTATCTAAACCTAATGATGAAGCGCTTACCAAAGTGCGCGCTGTATCATCATTGATAATCTGCGCATAAATCTGTTTGTTGCTTCTAAACACCGTCAGACGAGGGCGCTCAGCAGTTCCGGAAACACGTTTGCGTACACGGTATTTTATCTTAATACGACGTAGTTCTTTCTTCGTTGTCATAATACTTTCATTTTAAAATTACTTCGCACCTGCAGCCTTGCCACTCTTACGACGAATCTGCTCACCAACGAACAATATACCTTTACCCTTATAAGGCTCTGGCATACGGAACGAACGAATCTTTGCACATACTTGGCCTAACAATTGCTTGTCGCAAGATTCAAGGCAAATATATGGGTTCTTATTACGTTCAGTTTTGGTTTCTACTTTCACTTCACTAGGAAGTTGAAGGAAGATGTTGTGCGTATAACCTAAAGAAAACTCCATCAGGTTTCCTTGATTTGAAACACGATAACCTACGCCGACTAATTCTAATTCTTTCTTGTAGCCTTCACTTACACCTACAACCATGTTGTTAATCAAAGAACGATACAAACCATGGAAAGCTTGTTTTTGCTTGGTAGAAACAGTATCGTTATTTTGATCGATTGTAAAAGTGATGACATCTGCGTCAATAACGACGTTAATAGAAGGATGTACTGTCTGTGAGAGTTCACCCTTCGGACCTTTAACAGTCACTACATTATCCTTTAGAGTAACGTTTACTCCTGCAGGAATGTTAATTGGCAATTTTCCTATTCGAGACATAGTATTCTTCT
>JABZGO010000061.1 GCA_015259305.1 Alloprevotella tannerae
CCTTTAGTTGTATCAATAGGTGCTGTTATTCCCCAATATCTAGCAAGCACTCTATACACATTTCCATCAACTACGGCATAAGGCAGATTATAAGCAAACGACGCTATAGCTGCCGCTGTATAATCACCAACTCCCTTCAACATTCTTATTTCCTTATAGTTGGTTGGAAATTTCCCTTTTGCTACTATTGATTTAGCAGCACGATACAGATTTCGTGCACGAGAATAATACCCCAAACCTTGCCATAATTTTAACACCTCATCTTCATCAGCTTTAGCTAGATCACCTACAGAAGGAAAGCGATCTATGAATCGGAGGTAGTAATTATATCCTTGGACAACTCTTGTTTGTTGTAAGATAATTTCAGAAATCCAAATACGATATGGGTCTTTTATATCACGCCAAGGTAGTTCTCGTTTATTTTGGAAATACCAGTCTTCTATTTGTGCAGCAAAGTAAAGAAAATCTTGTTGTGTAAATGTTTCGAGAGAATCAATCATGAAAAAGTTTGATACGCTGCTCTTCCGACAATTTGCAGATAAGAAGCGTTCCTTCTTTTTCCGCTACTATATATCCATCTAATCCCTGTACGACTACCTTTTTCAGATTCTCTGTGTGAACAATGCAATTAAAACTGTCATACAAGTTTATTTGTTCTCCGATAGAAGCATTACCATATTTATCTTGCGATATATGATTTCGTAACGACCCCCACGAACCTAAGTCGCTCCAACCAAAGGATGCCGGGTATACGTATACATCATCAGAGCGCTCAAGTATTGCATAATCGACTGAGATAGAAGGACATTTCTCGTAAGCCTCGTTTATCTTTTCTTGTTCTTGATCTGTGCCATAATAAGGTAGGCGAGATTCAAACAATTCTGAAATTTCCGGATCCCAGATTCGGAAGGCATTAACGATTGTACTGACGCTCCATATAAAGATACCTGAGTTCCAGAAATAAACATTACGCCGTAGATACTCTTTGGCAACCTCTAAAGTTGGCTTCTCTTTAAACATATCTACACGAAAGATATTCTTCATTCGAGGCGATGCTGCCGTCAGATCAGCTTTGATATAGCCATATCCTGTTTCCGGATGAGTGGGGCGAATACCTATGGTAACAATAGCATCCGTTTCTGAAGCAAACTTCAATCCGCCTTCAATCACATTCCTAAAATCCGGAACCTCAGTTATGATATGATCACTCGGCGTAACGATGATGTTCGCCCGAGGGCTCTGTTTCTTAATCTTCCAGCTTGCGTAACAAATGCAGGGAGCTGTATTTCTTCTAACAGGTTCCAAGAGAATATTCTCTTTAGGTATATCCGGCAATTGCTCATAGACCAAATCGCAATAGTCGGCTGAAGTGACCACCCAAATATTCTTGGTCGGTACAATTCCTTCAAATCTTTTGGCTGTTAACTGTATAAGTGTTAGTCCGCAACCTAAAACATCTATAAATTGCTTCGGTAGTTTGCTACTACTAAGTGGCCAAAAACGACTACCAATGCCGCCAGCCATAATAACAAGGTGATTATCCCGCATAATGTATTACTTTTTATTGGCGACCATATCTCCTTCAATATAGACACGCACGATATTATTCTTTGCATTCGAACTAACAGTGACCGGCTTTTTGAAGTGTCCAGGAAATAAGTTTTTACCATTATAGCTTATGGTGACCTTTCCTTTTTCACCAGGATTAATTGGCGTGCGCGTAAAGCTTGCAACCGTGCATCCACAAGAGGAAAAAGCCTGCTGAATAACCAAAGGCTTATCACCTATATTTGTGAATATAAATTCGCACTTTTGTGGTTGATCGCTCGAAAACGTACCAAAATTGTGAGAAGTCTGCTCAAATTGAATTACGGCCTGCGCTTGAAGCGTTGACCATATTGCCCCCAAAAGGAGGCCTGCTACGAATAAAAATCTTTTCATAACCTTATTTTCATTAAGTTGACGGTTCTTTCTCTGCAAAAATAGGACTATTTTGATTAATAGTAATCTTTCACAGAAAAAAAATGGGCTTTCGGGTTGTTATCTGTATTTTTGCAACGATTAAAGATCGCTATTAAATGGTTTTAGACCCTCTGTAAAGGATGAGGAAAACAATAGACAAAGTTATATTAGGAATAGACCCTGGAACGAACATTCTTGGGTATGGTGTACTCCATATTCGCAATAACAAAGTCACAATGGAAGCAATGGGAGTGATTGATTTGCGCAAAGTAAAAGATGTATATCTCAAACTTGGGCGTATATATGAGCGTATAATAGGCATAATTGACTCCTTTCATCCTGATGAATTAGCCATCGAAGCACCTTTCTTTGGAAAAAACATACAGAGTATGTTAAAGTTGGGTAGGGCACAGGGGGTAGCTATTGCAGCTGCAATAAGCCGAGACATACCTATTCACGAATATGCCCCGCTAAAAATTAAGATGGCTATAACGGGAAATGGACAGGCTAGTAAAGAGCAAGTGGCTGACTTTTTAAAACGTATTTTGAGTTTGAAAGAGGAACAAATGCTTTCTTATATGGATGCCACGGATGCTTTAGCTGCGGCCTATTGTCATTATTTGCAAGATGGTCGCGAAGAAAAAACGCTTGGCGTGCCTCATTCTTGGGCAGCTTTTGTAAAGCAAAATCAAGATCGGGTGGTTGTGTTGTCTCCCAAACACTCGATTAAAGATTCATAACAACAAAACAATATAAACTTTGAAGGAATGAAACGAACGACGTTATTATGTATTATCACTTGTGGGCTTCTATTTTTTATGGGGCAGAAAGCAACAGCACAAGATGTGTATAGAATGGTGATGCAAAATGCACAACATGCCGTGGAGGCTCCGACTAGTAGTTTTGCACAAACTCAAATTGCACAATTTAAAATAACGGCATTAAACTACTTGAAGCAGAAAGCTTTTGATACAATGCCTGAAGTAACCACAAATTTCTTAAATACAAAGGCCTATTATTTATCGGAATTTATCACGCTTTTTTTCAACGAATTAGTGAGGGTGAAAGGATCAAAAGAAGATAAGCAAAAAGGGCGTATAATGCTATTTGTAAAAGCAGCTAACGCTAATCCTCAATTTAAAGTGGCAGAGGAAGCTGTACCAAATGATAGCGCATCGACCGACGTAAATCTAACTCCATTCCCGCTTAATACTGATTGGGAAAAAGCATATACCGAGGTGAAAGAGAAATTAAAGTCAAAATCGGCAACGTAATTTGCGTCCACAAATCAGTGTGCTATTATCACATACTGTCTTGTGGCTATTGTCCAACATGATATGAAGTTGAAACACTCAACCTATGAAGTTTTGCAGATTCTCAGCATATCATTGAATGACAAAACCCACTTGCGTGACCTGTTCGACAAGACTAATTTCAATGATGTCAAAGATCTAAATGACCCTCTGATTCCGGGGCTATTTGATTAATTGTTTAACTCGTTCCATTTTAACGGGACACTAATGATATCTTTTCTTGCTCTTGGATGCAAGCTCGCTGTCTTTTTATCACACCTTTTGCTTTTTGATCGCAATCTATTTTTCCGATTCTACTATACCTACTATAGTTGGGATTCATAGTTTCTTTAGCGGTTTTCATATACTGATAAATAGAACAATAGATGCTTATTTTTAGTCATATAAGACTATTTTTTAGACCAAAATATCGACTTTTTGAACCTACCCTTGCAGGTGTATCTTCGTCCTTCTACGAAGGTACAAGTCTTCTCTCGTGAGGGTACAAATGTTCCTTTATTGTAGGATTAATGACAACTTAACTCTTCATATCTCATGTCTTGCAAGGATGGTTTCCTTCTTTTGTGTTTTTGCCGCAATATTATGATGAAATGGTTGTATACGAGATAATAAGTGTAAGCATTATGGATTTGTGTAAAATACAGCTTTCTCTATTCGAATCTGAGCTAACAAGAAAAACCTTGGTTGCAATTGTAGAATTTCTATGTAAAAATGAGGTGTACAATAAAAAAAACAGGAAAACCCTTTACCATAATGTTTTTTCTCTCTATTTTTGGAAGTGTCAAACTAAATATAATATCTCTTAGAGGGCTCTGCCCTTTGAGTAAAACTAAACATAAGCTGAGCACGTACGCATTGAAAGAATCATCCGAAAGTTGTAAATCGTTGCTCGCAAAATATAAATATAGCTATGGCATATCTCCATTTTGATAAAACTCAGATGACGAATCTGCAGGAATCTCTCAATAAAGAGTTTCTGATTACTAACCATTCTGGTGCCTATTGCTCCTCAACGCTTGTAGGTTGCAATATAAGGAAGTATCATGGCCTCTTTGTTGTTCCAATTCCTGAGATGGACGATGAAAATCATGTCTTGTTGTCGTCTTTAGATGAAACAATCATACAACATGGAGCTGAGTTTAACCTTGGCCTTCACAAGTATCGCGGCGATAGTTATAGTCCAAAAGGACATAAATATATTGTTAGCTTTGAACAAGAGAAAGTGCCAACTTGGATCTATAGAATTGGTGGCGTTTTACTAAAAAAAGAGATTTGCTATAGTGCTCATCAGTTACATCTTTACATTAGGTATACCTTGTTAGAGGCCCATTCGCCAACTTTATTAAGACTGAAGCCTTTTTTGGCTTTTAGAAGCGTTAGGCAATGGACACATGAAAATGATGTAGCAAATACGGCATATGAAGATACTGAGAATGGTATAAAAATGTGCCTTTATAAGGGGTATCCAAGCTTACATATGCAATTAACAGCTAAATCTGACTTCCATTATGAGCCCAATTGGTATTTAGGACTTGAGTATCCTAAAGAAAGAGAGCGTGGATACGACTCAACAGAGGATTTGCTCGTGCCGGGATACTTTGAATTGCCAATTACAAAAGGTGAAAGCATTGTTTTCTCAGCAGCCATAGAAGAGGGAAATCCAAAGGATTTCCATAAAATGATGGAGGCAGAAATTAAGCCGCGTACTTCATTGGATAGTTTTTATCATTGTCTGGTGCATGCTGCCCACCAATTTCGTTACAAGAAAGATGATGAAGATTATTTGTTGGCCGGTTATCATTGGTTTAAGACGCGCGCCAGAGATACGTTTATCGCTATGCCAGGTCTGACACTTGCAATAGGTGAGCAGCAACAGTTTGAAAAATATATGTCAACAGCCAAGAAGGCGTGACAGCCTTTCTCAAAGGAGATTCGACAACGGGGTTATATGAGATAGAACAACCTGATATTTTACTCTGGTGCGTATGGTGCTTGCAACAATATGCTAAGTATACTTCACGTCATGAATGTTATAAAAAGTATGGCCTGTTGATTAAGCAAATATTGTTGTTTATTTATGAGGGGAAGCACCCGAATCTTTTCGTACACGAGAATGGACTTCTTTATACCAATGGAAAGGATAGGGCAGTGACTTGGATGAATGCCACGATTGATGGAAAACCAATTATTCCTCGCTCTGGTTATATTGTAGAGATTAATGCGCTATGGTATAATGCTCTGAAATTTTATGAGCAATTGATTGCTGAACAGGGGACAGAAGATGAAAAGAGTCGTACTGATTTTTGTTCGACAGAATCGCAAAAGATAGAGACTTCTTTTAAAAAGGTCTTCTTGAATGATTATGGTTATTTATTAGACTATGTAGATGGGCAAATGATGGATTGGAGCGTTCGTCCCAACCAGCTTTTTGCTATCGCTTTAGACTTTTCGCCTTTAAATATAAAAGAGCGAAAAGGAGTCTTGGATATTTGCACGAAAGAATTGGTTACACCAAAAGGTATTCGCTCGCTTTCTCCGAAGAGCGGTGGATATAATCCGATGTATATCGGCGAACAGCGTAATAGGGATTATGCTTACTTTAGCGGGACTGCGTGGCCTTGGCTTACCGGCTTCTATTTGGAAGCATATGTTCGCGTCTATAAGATGAGTGGAGTTAATTATATCGAGCGACAACTCATAGGCTTTGAAGATGAGCTCTTCTATCATAGCATCGGAACCATACCAGAGCTTTTCGATGGCAACCCTCAGTTTAGTGGACGCGGAGCCGTTTCTTTTGCAATGAACGTGAGTGGCATCCTACGCGCTATCCGGCTGTTGGAAAAATACAAGCAACAAGGAGAATAAAAGCTTCATATCAATAATCTATGATCCTTGCTTAGCCGGGTCATAACAAAAGACAAAGAAATAATGAATGTTTTAATGTTTGGATGGGAATTTCCTCCTCACATCTTGGGCGGCCTTGGGACGGCGAGCTATGGCATAATCAAAGGTCTATCCCTTATACCTGACACAAACATCACGCTTTGCCTGCCACGTCCTTATGGGGACGAGGATAGAAGTTTCGTCAACATAATTGGAATGAGCGAAACTCCGATTGTGTGGCGCGATGTTGATTATGATTATGTTCAGCAGCGTATTGGGGACAAAATGGACCCCAATCTCTATTTCAGCCTGCGCGATCATTTATATGCAGACTTTAGTTATCGAATGACAAACGATTTGGGCTGTATAGAGTTTTCGGGAAAATATTTAGATAATGTTTTATATGACGAGATAAACAATTATTCTATAGTGGCCGGTGTTGTAGCTCGTCAGCAACAATACGATATAATACATGCTCACGACTGGTTAACTTATCCGGCAGGTATTCATGCGAAGAACATATCCGGAAAGCCTTTGGTCATACACGTGCACGCTACAGACTTTGATAGAAGTAGAGGAAAAGTTAATCCAACAGTCTATGGTATAGAAAAAGATGGAATGGATCACGCTGATTGTATAATGTGTGTAAGTGAGCTTACACGCCAGACAGTCATTAATCATTACCATCAAGATCCGGGAAAATGTGTGGCGATGCACAATGCGGTTTATCCTCTTTCTCAAGAAGTGATGGACGTTGTCAATCAACGTAAATCTTTTGAGGAAAAAAAGGAAAAAGTTGTCACATTTTTGGGGCGCATTACAATGCAGAAAGGTCCGGAATATTTTATAGAAGCTGCAACTAAAGTCTTGCAACGCACAAAGAACATTAGATTTTGTATGGCCGGCTCCGGAGATATGATGAATAGCATGATAGAATTAGTTGCACGTCGAGGGATTGCAGACCGCTTTCACTTTCCTGGCTTCATGAAAGGAATGGAAGTATATAAAGTTTTTCGCGATTCTGATGTCTATGTGATGCCTTCCGTTTCCGAGCCTTTTGGTATCTCCCCTTTAGAAGCAATGCAGTGCAGAGTTCCTTCTATAATCAGTAAGCAAAGCGGATGCGCGGAGATACTTGATAACTGCATTAAGACAGATTATTGGGATATTGATGCTATGTCAGACGCAATTTATTCACTTTGCACAAATGATTCTCTTCACAAATATCTCTCTGAAGAAGGAGTAAAAGAAGTTGATCAGATCTCGTGGGAGAAAGTGGGACAGCGTATTTATAGTTACTATCAGCAACTTCTAAAATAAGAAATAAAACAATGAAGACAGTTTGCCTTTACTTCGAAATTCATCAGAATATTCATCTTAAACGTTATCGCTTCTTTGATATTGGTACAGACCATTACTATTATGACGATTACGAGAACGAAAGATCAATCACTGAAACTGCGGAGAAGTCCTACATACCGGCATTGCATACTCTCGTCGAGATGGCAGAACGTTACGGTGACTTCTTTAAGTGTGCCATTTCATTGTCCGGTTGCGCAATAGAGCAGTTGGAGAATCACGCACCACAAGTTATAGAACTTTTACAGACATTGAACGAGACCGGTTGCGTTGAGTTTTTAGCAGAGCCGTATTCCCATGGTTTTTCTTCTCTGAAAGATCAAGACTATTTTAAGTCAGAAGTGCGGCATTTATGTGATAAGGTGCGTGAACTATTTGGGAAAAAACCGAAAATCTTTAGAAACTCCTGCTTAGTTTATGATGATGAAATTGGAGAGCTTGTAGCCGGTATGGGCTTCAAAGGAATGTTGGCTGAAGGTGCAAAACATATTTTGGGTTGGAAAAGTCCACACTTTGTATACAACTGCAGCCGCAACCCAAACCTAAAACTCTTATTACGTGATTATGCATTATCTGAGAATATTAGCTATCGCTTTAATGATTCATCTTGGAGCGAATATCCTTTGTTCGCAGACACATACGCCAATTGGATCGCCGCATTACCAGAAGAAGAGCAGGTTATAAATATCTTTATGGAGCTTTGCGCGCTTGGAATCTTCCAACCTTTATCATCTAATATCCTTGAGTTCTTTAAAGCCTTGCCAGAGCAATTGAGACAGCGAGGTATTACATTCTCTACACCGAGCGAAGTTTGCTCTAAGATAAAAAGCGCTGGTGACCTTTCGGTTGAGTACCCCATATCTTGGGCAGACGAAGAGCGAGATTTATCTCCGTGGTTAGGCAACGTGATGCAACAGGAGGCATTCAATAAGCTCTACTCTGTATCAGAGCGTGTGCGTATCTGTCGCAATAAGCGATTGCAACAAGATTTCGACTACTTACAGGCTTCCAATAATCTTCATTTTATGAGCACAAAGCCCGGTAGTTATGGAGGATATAGGGGTATTTATGATACACCATATGATGCCTTTATCAACTATATGAATATTTTGGGTGACTTTATCACAAGGGTCAATAACCTGTTCCCAAATGTGGATAATGAAGAACTCAATTCTCTGTTGACAACGATCAAAAATCAGGAAGATGAACTTGAGATTAAAGACAAAGAAATAGAAAAATTGCAGCATATGATGCGTCACTTAGAGACTCTAGAAGGGGAGCAAACAGTAAAAGAAGCGAAAAAAAAGACGACTGTCAGGAAAACGAAAAAATAAGTATGTGAATCGATCCTGAAACCAAAGAATTAAGGTCGATTACCCTGCTTTTTTGAGTAATCGACCTTAAATGACTTAAACTTTTTTGAAGTGTTGTCAGAAAATCTTATCTTTGGCCTAAATTTTGAAAAAGCAACAGAACATGCGAAAATTCTATCTCTTTTTAGCGGGTATACTTTTATTAGTCACATCCTGCAAAACTCCGGAAAAGATACTTTATTTTCAAGATGTACAACCTGGCGATGAAATTCCAACTCAGACGCTTTCTGCACTCTCTTTCCAGCCCGGAGACAAAATTAATATTTATATAGCTAGCGCGACCACGCCCGAACAAGCTAAG
>JABZGO010000062.1 GCA_015259305.1 Alloprevotella tannerae
CCTTCATTGAAGTAATGGAGAAAAGAACGGGGTTAAAAATTGCCTGCTTGGAAGGTATCGCTTTTGAACAAAATTGGATCACAGCTGACCGCCTGGCAGCAATAGCTGAACCTATGCGTAAAAATCAATATGGTCAGTACCTATTAAAACTAATTGACGAATCGAAAAAATGAATCTAAGGTTCAGATTGATCATACTTTCTATAAGCAGTCTGTTTATCTTGGGGCAAATTAAGGCCCAAGATAAACAGCAACTGCCTCACCGAGAGAAATACGTCAGAGTGAGTGACTTCGGGAAGCTTCCAACTGGTGCTCGATATTTGATCGGTGTAAAAAATGAGGACAACAAGATCTACTTCCTTTCATCCATAGCCTACAAGATAGGCAAAGGAGGAAAACTCACAGCAACCTTAACTGAACATATAGAGAACGATACGGTGTTTTCTCCAGCCCCTGAAATTTGCTGGCAGATTGAAGAAAAAGAGAAAAAAGCACAATGGTGTATCACGTCAATTAAGGAGGAAAAATACCTTAACTACAACAACAAGGATCAAACCGGCGTCTACTTAGAGACAAAACGAGTCTTTTGGGATCTGACGCTATTGGAGGAAGGAAAAATAAAGTTATCAAATACGACAAAACATAGTACACGCTATTTGGGCTTTAACCCTATACAAGGTGAGAACAGCGGATATTTCGGTAACTACAAAAGTTGCCAAAGCGATACGTTGCTCATTTTTATGCACGACTTGACGCTGGGTGAAAAGAAAGGACAACTGCAATTACCTGCAGATAGTGACCGGATAGCCTTCATTGCCGACACATTAATTGATGGTCGCCTACCACAAAGTGGATACTTGCTATCAGATGGACGAATGGCTGTAGATGGCTATGATACGTGGAAGTATCTAGCTGCATCTCAAAATGCCTTTTATCTGCAATCTCTCTCGTCTGCATACCTACGCCACGATTTAAGCCAAGGAGAAAAGCAACTTTGGTATTACTGGAACGGGTTGATTTCAACAAGTGAAGATGCACCTCGTTGCCTTGTATGGGACAAAAAACAGAGGCAGTTGGCTGTTGTCGACCCTTATGAAGCTGAAGTCTCTTCATATACACCTATTTATTTTGCTGCAATTGCGGATACTATGAGAGAAGACTTAGAACATGGCATCAAAACTTTGTCAGGAGGCTGGAGTGCGCATCACTTAGCTGAATTAGATTGGCAAAATGTACGAGCTTTAGATCTAAGAAATGCTACGCTACCAGCACGGCCTTTGACCTTTAAGTATCTACCTTCAAAGGCAAACAGACCAATTTACGTGAGCAAGAAAGAAAAAGACGTCGTGCCTAAAACTTGGTCTTTTGTAATTGCAGAAAATTCGCTGCTTTCCGATGTTTATTTGCAAGATAAAGAGCCGCTTTATGTTCCTTATCCTTTCAACTTAGACGGACACACAATAACATATGAGCGCGAAATGATTGATGGCAATTGGGAAACTTTGTGTTTACCCTTCACTATTAATGATTGGTCCGAATTTTTCGATGTGCAAGAACTGATTAAAGTTACGCAAAATGGATCGAAGTTAGGTTTAGGTTTTGACAAAGCCAAAAAGATTCAAGCAAACCAGCCTGTAATCTTAAGAGGAAAAGGAAAACTTACTTTACAATCACATGAAGGCCTCGTCGTAACCAATGAAGCTGAGGGTATGTTCAAGGTTAATTACGACGACAAAGACATTAAACAAGCCTATTTGCTCAGCAATGATGGAAATACTTTTGTAAATGCAGCACCGGGAAGCCATCTAAGTCCGTTCCGCGCCTATCTTCTGCTTGATAAGGATTATAAAACGATTGACGTAAAATACAACATAATAACACAGATTCATCCGCAACAGGCCTATAGTCGCAATAAAACCTCATATTCTATCGATGGCATCAGACAAGCATCCACTAAACGGCCGGGTATTTTCATCATTGATGGTAAAAAGATCATCATTAAATAAGTTTTAAAGCACAAAAATAAGATTCTGAGAAATGACAATTGCAATAGATTTTGATGGAACCATAGTAGAACATCGCTATCCTGAAATTGGAAGAGAGATTCCTTTTGCTATAGAAACTTTGAAACGCTTAATCAAAGACGGACATAAGCTCATTCTTTGGACAGTTAGAGAAGGAGAACTTTTGCAAGAAGCTGTAGATTGGTGTAGTGCTAAAGGCGTTCACTTTTATAAAGTAAATCGCTACTGGGATGAGAGCGATGAGGAAGAATACACAAGTTCTACTTCAGGCAATCACAAATACAGTAGAAAGATTAAAGCAGATCTTTTCATTGACGATAGAAATATTGGTGGACTCCCTGAATGGACGGCAATTTATGATATCATTTCTAAGCGAATTTCTTATGAGCAATATCTGAGAGAGCAAGTAAAAGAAGAGAAACCAGCAAAGCCGTCGTTTTGGAGTCGTTTTAAATAAACAAGAGTCCTGACGTGACACATTACATATAAATAAAGAAAACATGAAAGTCTTTTCTCAGCGACAAATAAAGGAGTTAGAAAACTACACAATTGAGAACGAACCTGTTGCGGCGATAGATTTAATGGAGCGGGCTGCAAAGAAAGTAGCTGCAACTATTTTAAAACACTACGACAGCTCTCGCCGGATTATTGTCTTCGCAGGGCCGGGAAACAATGGTGGAGATGCATTGGCTACAGCACGTCTCTTAGCTCTCGAAAACTATAAAGTAGAAGTCTATCTCTTTAACCCCAACGATCATCTTAGTGTTGACTGCGAAACCAACAAGCAACGCCTTGATGCACTAGCTAATATCAACTTCTACGAAGTAACATCAAAATTTGAGTCTCCTCAATTAAATAAAGACGATATTATTATTGATGGCTTATTTGGGATCGGCCTCAACAAACCTTTGAGTGGTGGTTTTGCAGCCTTAGTACAGTTTATCAACGCTGCAACAGTAGAAGTTGTTGCGATAGATATGCCATCCGGCTTATTCTGCAATGATAACTCTGATAACGATAGACGGAACATTATCCGCGCGACGCGAACGATTACGTTCCACTCCCCAAAGCTTTCCCAACTTTTAGCTGACAATCAAGAATATATTGGTAAGCTAGAAGTGGTAGATATTGATTTATCAGAAGAGAAAAGCAAAGAATTATACTCTGATTTTGAAATCGTAGAAGCAGAACAAGTTGCAGCAATGATCAAGTCGCGTAATGCTTTCGGCCATAAAGGAAGCTTTGGTCACGCGTTATTGATTGCAGGTCACTACGGAATGGCTGGAGCAGCAGTACTTGCTGCAAAAGCAAGCTTGCGTTCTGGATTAGGCAAGTTGACTCTACACACCCCAATTAAGAATAACGACATCTTGCAAACAGCGATCCCGGAAGTCATCCTTAGCCACGACTTCAGCGAGACCATATTCACAACTGCGATCTCTAGCAATGCCTACAACGCAGTCTGCTTAGGCCCAGGATTAGGGAAAGAATCAGACACAGCATTAGCTGTCTTGGAACAGCTGCAGATGACAAAAAAAACGCCTTTAGTGGTAGATGCTGATGCTCTCAACATTCTTGGCGAGCATAAGGATTGGTTGCAAGAACTACCTCCTGCAACAATCCTAACCCCTCACCCCATAGAGTTCAGACGATTACAGAATGGGAGCATGGACGTATTTACTATTTTAGTTGACGCCCAAACATTAGCTCAACGCCTAAATATAAATATCATTGTTAAAGGACATTATACAGCAATATGCACACCTAATGGAAAAACTTTCTTCAATCCTACGGGCAATAGTGGTATGGCTACAGCCGGCAGCGGCGATGTTCTCTCCGGTATCATCACGAGTCTTCTCGCACAGCAATATAGTCCCATAGAAGCAAGCCTATTGGGTGTTTATCTACATGGCTTAGCAGGCGACTTAGCCCAAGCTGATTTAGGAGAAGAGTGTCTTATAGCTTCCGACATTATTACATATCTCCCACTTGCTTTCAAGCAGCTCAAGTCCTTTCACAAATGAAAAAGATCATTTTCCTACTTTTACTCCTCATACCCTGCATTTTACCGGCACAAACTGACGTAAAAGATTACGAACCAGGCGTTACGGAAGAAGGCATTACGTATTTCCTCCCCAAAACTGAGTTTTACTTGGTTATAACAACTACACGAACGACGCAATACCCGGGCGAGTTTGCTCCCTTCGCCGCACGTTACCTCAAAATGGATCAGGTTGCACTTCAGAAGGAGGAAGCTTGGAAAATGCTGCGCGTTAATCTTGTTGCATCAGGTATAGCAGACCATGAGCGTGCTTTTTCTATTAAACTTAAGAATAAAACTTCTGCGCCGCTTGTTGCTTTGGCGCGCGATGGCAGACTTCTAGCAATCAATGCAGACGCGCAGTCTTTAATCCAGATTCCGCAACCGAGGCAAGTAGACGATAAACGGCCTATGGAAGATCCGGCTAAATATAAAACGCAAGAGATTTTAGCAGCAGGAAGCAAGGAAAAAATGGCGGAATTGACAGCAAACGAAATCTTTGATATTCGAGAAAGCAGATCTCAACTCTCAAAAGGACAAGCTGACTATATGCCCAAAGATGGGGAGCAACTGAAGCTGATGCTCTCCAATCTAGATCGCCAGGAGGAAGGATTGTTAAAACTTTTTACCGGCACGGATCGCACAGATACCATTACGTTTGTTCTAAAAATTACTTTTGATCACTCTTTTGAAAATAAGATAATCTGTCGCTTTTCTACATTTTTAGGCTTAGTAGATGTCAATGATCTAGCAGGGGAACCTATTTACCTCACTATCGAAGAGCAGAAAGAGGCGACTGAACCTAAAGATAACGCTGATAAGCCTCAAAAAGTCATTCCCGGCGTACGCTATTGCTTGCCGGGAAAAGCCTTGATTCGCTTAAAGAGCGACGACAAAGAATACTTGAAGACCATACTACCTGTTGCCCAATTCGGGAAAATAGAAAATTTGGGTAATGAATTATTCAACAAACACTTTAACACACACGTTATCTTCGATGAAACAACCGGTGGAATCATAAAAATTACTTCAGACGAGCAATAAGTAAGCTTCTGAAGTTATGTTTCTATCATCCCATTGTTGAACGCCTCAACCTAAGCGTTCAGCAATGGGACTTTTTATAAGGTTATCGCTATACTAATGCTTATATTTCTCACATTCCGGACAGAGTCCCATCAGCATATAATTGGCCGAATGTATCTGAAATCCCTCCGGAACGCTCACCTTCGGCACGGGCATTCCTCGAAAGCAATACGTTCGATGGCAATGCTCGCAAGTAAAATGTAAATGTAGGTCAGAGAAGCCTGAATGTTCAGCTGCATTGCAAGTGCATCCATCAGGACAAGCACCATATTTCGTTATACCCTCACCATCATCTATACTATGTATCAACGTATGCTGTAACAAAACCGATAAAGTACGATAAATCGTCGACTTATCCACAGTTTTCAGCTCAGCTTCCAAGTCGGCTAACGACAAAGCATTCTCTTTTTCTTGAAGCGTCCTAAAAATTAAAATTCTTAACGCTGTCGGTCGTATGCCTTTGTTGATAAGCAATCGCTCAAGTCGTTCGTTTGTAGTCATCTGTTGGGATATTTGCTGACAAAGTTAATAAGAACAACTTAGATTATCCCTTTCCTTTTCTACTTCTATCCAACCAATTAGAAGAAAAGCCCACTTTCTTACTACACTACCCCAGAACCTATTTGCTTAAAACAACCTCTTCGCTTGTTTGCTGCCAGCAAACCATAGTTTGTTCCCGCCAAACCATCGTTTGGTCCCAGCAAACAATAGTTTGGCCCGAGCAAACAATGTCGGGCCAAGATAAAACGATACCAGTATCGGTATTTTCAAACAAAAAACGAGCGATAAATGATTGATTTTATTTACTTTCTATGCAAACAGCTTGGACGTTCAGTCGTTCAAAGCAGATCAGAAAAGGCTTCTATGGCCTCTTCCGCTTTTTTAATCGCATCTACTAAAGAGCAGGCCAATTCACCTCCACTTGCATTCAGATGGCCCCCGCCATTAAAAAAGGTCTGCGCCATTTTATTGCAAGGAAAATCATCTACAGACCGCAAACTGACGCGAATAACATCGCGTTCCGTATCTTCACGCAAAGAGATACTCAGGCGCATACCTTTGACTTGTAGAGGCATATTCACGATGCCCTCCGCATCACCTCGCTTAAAATGGAAGCGTTGCATCTCCTCGCGTGTCAAAGTAAAGATAGAAGCGCGATTGTTTGCGTAGAATTGCAGTTTATCATGCAAGATATAGCCCTCCAAACGCAATCGATCTACAGAGTAATTGTTGTACACATTACGATAAATCTTGTCTTTATCGATACCGCGCTCCAGTAAAAGACTGATAACTTGGTAGACCTCCGGCCGCGATGAATTGTAGGTGAAAGCCCCCGTGTCTGTCATCATCCCGGTATAGAGGCAGGCCGCAGTAGACTTAGTCATATCATCGTAACCTCCGAGCTGACACACTAAACGAAAGACAATCTCGCACGTGGAGGACAATTCCGGAAAAGAGAGAAGTTGCTCCGCGGGCAAATCTTTAAGCGTTTGCTGCTCCGCTTCATCTGCGAAAAGATGATGATCAATTACCAGCAACGCGGCTTTCGACTTCTCTACGGCCTGGCCTAAGTCAAGAATCCGACGAAGGTCATTAAAGTCTAAGCAACAAATCAAATCTGCCTCCTTTACCAACTGATTGGCCTGTTCACGCTTGTGGTCGTAGAAGATGATTTTTTCGTTGTTAGGCAGCCAACGTAAGAAGTCAGGGAAAGGATTGGGGAGGACGATAGAAACCTTCTTGTGCAATCCTCTTAAATAGTCGGCCCAGGCGAGACAAGCCCCCGTAGCATCGCCATCCGGACTTCTATGCGCACAGAGAACAACGTTGTTGGCTTGACGCAACAATGTAACGAGCTTTAATAAACGAGCGTCATCTAAAAGTGAAAGCAAATCACGCATATAATAAAGTCTTGGTTAGAGATGCTTCAAGGCGTGAATTTCTTCCTCCGGATCTTGCGCTTTGAAGATGGCACTTCCTGCGACCAAGACGTCTGCACCAGCTTCAGCGAGCAGTTTGCCCGTCGTGCGATTTACACCGCCATCAATCTCAATCAAGGTAGAGGCGCCATTGGCTTTAATAAGTTGCTTCAAACGACGTGTCTTCTCTACGGCATGCTCAATAAACTTCTGTCCGCCAAAGCCCGGGTTGACGCTCATCAGCATCACCAAGTCGAGATCTCCGATAATATCCTCCAAAAGAGAAACGGGTGTATGCGGGTTAAGCGTTACGCCGGCCATCATACCTGCGGCTTTTATCTGCTGTACGGTACGATGCAGGTGGGTGCAAGCTTCATAGTGTACATTCATAATTTTAGCACCAAGGTCTGCCACTTGCGTAACAAACTTTTCAGGCTGTACGATCATCAAATGCACATCTAAGGGTTTCGTAGCCAACTTGGCCATCGCCTCCATCACAGGAAAGCCAAAAGAAATATTGGGTACGAAGACGCCATCCATTACGTCTAAATGATACCAATCAGCCTCGCTTCGATTAAGCATAGCGATATCATCGGCCAAATGGCCAAAGTCTGCGGAAAGCAAAGAAGGTGAAACAATCATAGTTGTCCGTAATTAAGGTTGTCCAATACAAGGACAAAAATTTAACGCGACAAAGGTACTGCTTTTATTATGAAAACAGCTGACAATAGCGTGAAATAAGCACGCAAATCAATACGTAACACCGCTCAACCAGATAAACTACCAACAACTAAAGACTGAACATTATGGAATATTGATCCTTCCTTTTGATTTAAGTCTGATTTGAACTAACTTTGCACCATCAAAATAAGCAGTAAAGAATATGTTAGAGAAGATACAAGCACTTTTTGCGCAGATTGAAGACTTGCACGCAAAAAATTTAGAAGAGCTTGAAGCCCTGCGCATAAAATTTTTGAGTAAGAAAGGTTGCTTAAATGATCTAATGAGTGAGTTCCGTAATGTTTCCGGTGAGCAAAAGCGGGAAGTCGGAATGAAGCTGAACGAACTCAAGCGTAATCTACAAGATAAGCTAAACACGCTGCGCCAAGAATTAGCTGTACAAGAAGACGAACAGGATGATTTGGATTTAACGCGTACGCCCTACCCTATACCTTTAGGCTCAAGGCATCCTATCAGCATTGTCAAGCAACGCTTGGTTGATATTTTCTCAAGGATGGGCTTTACAATGGCAGATGGACCTGAAGTAGAGGACGACTGGCACGTATTTTCTTCTATGAACTTTGCAGATGATCACCCGGCTCGCGATATGCAAGATACATTTTTCATAGAGCGACAACCTGATATTCTGCTGCGTACACATACCAGTTCAGTGCAAAGTCGTATTATGCAGACCCAAAAGCCACCTATCCGTGTGATTTGTCCAGGGCGCGTCTATCGTAATGAGGCTATTTCCTCTCGCGCACATTGCTTCTTTCACCAATTGGAAGGTCTATATATAGACGAGAACGTAAGTTTTGCAGACCTAAAGCAGGTCATGCTGACTTTTGCCCGCGAATTGTTTGGCCCTGACACGGAGATTAGACTTCGTCCTTCTTATTTTCCCTTTACAGAACCCAGTGCAGAAATGGACATCAGCTGTTTTATCTGCGGTGGTGATGGCTGTAGTCTTTGTAAAAAGACTGGCTGGGTAGAAATCCTCGGTTGCGGAGAAGTTGATCCCAGCGTTTTAGAAAATTGCGGCATAGACAGTACGCGCTATAAAGGTTATGCTTTTGGTTTAGGCCTTGAGCGTATCGCCAATTTGCTTTATCGCGTAAGCGATTTGCGGCTTTTCTCTGAGAACAATGTGAAGTTCTTAGAAGAATTTACAGCTGCCAACTAAAAAGATAAAGGCCACTCAAGCACATAACGAGTGGCCTTTTTTCGTATGTCAACACATTATCGGCTTTTTACTAAATCATACTGCTGCATTATGG
>JABZGO010000063.1 GCA_015259305.1 Alloprevotella tannerae
GGCAATCCTGTGCGCAAACAATTGCTCTACGTTGATTGCACGAAAGAGGAAGCCATCAAGCAGTTTGGTCTGACACCCGGTAAGCGAACGGTGCTGATTGTAGGCGGTTCGCTCGGCGCACGCAGTTTGAACGATACGATTCTGGGCAACCTGCCGCTCATCCGCCAACAGCAAGAGGTGCAATTCATCTGGCAGACGGGCAATTATTATAGTACGGCCATCCAAGCCGAACTCTCGCGCCGTAAATGTCCCGACAACCTGAAGGTAACGGACTTTATCTCGGATATGGCCCACGCTTATGCGGCCGCCGATCTGATCATCTCGCGCGCCGGTGCCGGCAGCATCTCCGAATTTTGCCTGCTGGGCAAGCCGGTTATCCTCGTGCCCTCGCCCAATGTGGCCGAAGATCATCAAACGAAAAACGCCTTGGCTCTCGTGCAGAAAGATGCTGCACTCTACGTTAAAGACGAAGAAGTGAGCCGAACGCTCCTGCCGCTGGCCATCAATACGGTCAAAGAGAGGCAACGCTTAGCGCAACTCAGCGACAACATCCGCCAACTGGCACGCCCCAATGCGGCGTCAGACATTGCCGATGAGGTCATACGCTTAACAGAACAACACACACGACAATAATGCATACGCGCCGGCCTCACGCAGGCAGGCCGTACAGGACCGATATAGGACATTAAGATGCAGACGATTAAATCAGTCTATTTCATAGGTGCAGGCGGCATAGGTATGAGCGCCTTGGAGCGCTATTTCCTCTCGCAATCGCTCTTTGTCGGCGGCTACGACCGCACGGAAACGCCCCTGACAAAAGAACTTATACGCGAAGGTGCTGACATTCATTATACCGACGATGTGGACGCTATTCCGCAAGCGTGCCGCGATCCGCAGACGACGCTTGTGGTCTATACGCCGGCCGTCCCGAAAGATCATCGCGAACTGACTTGGTTTCGTCAAGCGGGCTTTGAAGTAAAGAAGCGCGCAGAAGTCTTAGGTTATTTAACGCGCCAAATGAAAGGTCTCTGCGTGGCCGGTACGCACGGCAAGACGACAACAACGGCTATGGCAGCGCATCTGCTCCACGAAAGCCACGTAGGCTGCAACGCCTTTTTGGGCGGCATTGCAAAGAATTATGCGACGAATTACTTGCTCGACAATGATAGCGACTTCGTCGTCATAGAGGCCGACGAGTTTGATCGTTCTTTCCACCATTTGCAGCCCTATGCTTCGGTCATTACGGCTACAGACCCCGACCATTTGGACATCTACGGCACGGAAGAGGCTTATCTTGAAAGTTTCACGCACTACACAAGCCTTATCCGTCCCGATGGCGCATTGATCGTGCACAAAGATTTGAAGTTTAAAGAGGCTCTTCCGGCCGGCACACGCCGCTTCGATTATGGTAGAGACGCGGGCAACTTCCACGCTGAAAATATTCGCATCGGCGGAGGCAGGGTTTGCTTCGATTTGATCTCACCGCTTGGCAACATCAGTGAGATAGAGCTTGGTGTGCCTGTCAGCATCAACATAGAAAATGGTATTGCCGCCATTGCTTTAGCTCAAATTGCCGGCGCCACACCCGACGAGATACGCGAGGGGATGAAGACCTTTCAAGGCGTAGATCGCCGCTTCGACTTCAAGATTAAGTCGGACAAGGTCGTACTACTCAGCGATTATGCACACCACCCCACAGAGGTGCGCCAAAGCATTCTCTCTGTGCGCGAAGTCTTTGACGGCCGCCGCATCACAGGCATATTCCAACCTCACTTATATACGCGAACGCGCGACTTCTATCGTGAGTTTGCCGAAAGTCTGTCGTTGCTGGACGAAGTAATCTTGCTCGACATCTATCCGGCGCGCGAACTCCCTATTGAAGGCGTCAGTTCGAAACTCATCTATGATCATCTCCGCACAGATATAAAGAAGCACTTATGTAACAAGTCGACACTTCTACCTTTGCTCAAGCAGGAGGAAACAGACGTCGTAATGGTCTTAGGTGCAGGCGATGTGGATGCAATGGTGCCTCAGATAGCACAAATGCTGAAAGAGAAATACAATATTATATAAGAAGACTGACACAATCCACTGTGCGGTGCGCCGCGCAAAGGAAAACAAGACAACTGCTCTGGTGAAAACGCTGTTTAAGTTGCTCCTTCTAATGGGGCTGATCGTTTACCTTGTCTTTGCTTTCACCCACTTCACAGGTGAGAGCTACAGCACGAAGTGTGCGGGGATAAACATCGCCGTCACAGACAGTGCACGGGCAGCTTTTATGACCTCTGCCGACGTAGAGCATATCTTGCGCAAAGCGCGATATTATCCTATTGGACAGAAGATGGACGCCATTAATAGTAGGAAGATAGAAATACTCTTAATGAAGAATCCTTTCATCAAAGAGGCAACCTGCTATAAAACGCCCGACGGACGCATCAATATCATCATTGCACAGCGCCTGCCCTTGATGCGGGTGATCGCTAACAATGGGCTGAATTGCTTTGTCGATGAGCACGGCTTTATGATGAAGCCGATGGGTTATGCGGCCGACTTGGTCGTTGTCACGGGCGCAGTAGATCCGCCCTTCATTAAGAAGAGTTTGATTCCGCTCGGCATATTCTTGCGAGATAACGAAATTTGGGATAAACAAATCGTACAAATTAATGTGAGCGAGGATCATAGACTGACGCTCATACCGCGCGTTGGCGACCAAGTGATACGCTTTGGAGCCGCCGATAGCATTCCGCAAAAATTCAATAACCTGCGGGCTTTCTACGAAAAGGTGATGCCTAAGGTAGGCTGGAATAAATATAGCAGAATCAGTCTTGAGAATACAAATCAGATCGTCTGCACAAAGCGAACAGGCAATAAGAAATAAGCCACTTCGCGCACCGTCGTTAGGCACATGGCACAGTACGACGCGGAGAAATAAGCAACATTCATACGCACAATATAAGATATAACGATATGGCAACAGAAGACAATTTCATCGTAGCGATAGAGTTGGGCTCTTCCAAAGTGACCGGACTCGTCGGTCGCAAGCAACCCGACGGCGCTATTCAGATTTTAGCCAGCATACAAGAGCCTTCAGCCAGCTTTATCCGCAAAGGACGCATCAACAACTTGAATAAGATGACCTCCTGCGCAACGCTCATCAAAGATAAGTTAGAGAAGACGCTGAAGAAAACCATCAGCGGCTGCTACGTTGGGGTTGGCGGTATGGGAATGCATACGGTAGAAAACACCGTTGTACGCCATTTCCCTGACAAAATGCTAATCACCAATGAGGTCGTAGATGGGATTCGCGACAACAACCTGCAGTCGCAACCCGGCGAACGCGAAATCCTCGAGGCCGTACAGCAAGAGTACAAACTCGGCGCACAAACGCAACTCGATCCGGTAGGCATTCAGGCTGAAGGGATAGAGGGACATTTCCTCAACATCGTGACCAATCGCCGCGTACGCGAAGATATCTACACCTGCTTTAGAGAAGCCGGTCTGCAGGTTATTGACCTCCCAATCACCTTCTTGGCATTGGCAGATCAGATGCTGACAGGCCCCGAGAAACGCTCAGGTTGTGTCTTCGTTGATATGGGCGCTGAAACGACTTCTGTGGCTGTATTTAAGAATAATCTATTGCGCCATCTCGCCGTTATTCCGCTCGGTGGCGACAACATCACGCGCGACATTGCCTCTCTCCAAATTGAGCACCGCGAAGCAGAACAGTTAAAACGCGAATATGGCAAAGCTTACTACGAAGCTGACGATGAGAACCACGCACCGATTAGTTTGGAAGACGGCCGTAGCGTTAAATACGACGACTTTAGTGGACTCGTGCAAGCTCGCTTGGAGGAAATCATTGAAAACGTCAACGAGCAAATCAAATGTTCAAAACTCGACAAGTCGCAACTCATCGGTGGCCTCATCATTACGGGGGGCGCTTCTCGCCTAAAAGGTATGGAAGAAGCCTTCCGCAAGGTGACGAACATTGAAAAGATTAGTTTCATTAAGCGTGTCAGCACGCAACTCCGCTTAGCGCAGCAATTGCAAAACTTCAACAAGGAAGGTGACTACAATGCGACTATTGCGCTCATAGACAAGGGTGAAATAAACTGCTGCGGCGGGGAACTTGGAGCGGAAGCACCAACAATCTTTAATAGAGAAGAGGAAGAGAAACGCCGCCGCGAACAGGAGACGCGCACTGCAGCTGATGCTGCTGAAAAACAAAGACAGGAAGAGGAGAAACTTCGTCTCGAAGAAGAGCGCAAGCAGCAAGAGGCAGAAGAAGCTGAACGGCAGCGTAGACAAGAAGAGCGTGAGCGCAAGAAGCGTGAAGCGCGCGAAAAACGCAGCCGATTCTTTGGTAAAATAAAAAATATGATCGGTAGTTTGGTCAACGACGATCGCGAAGAAGAATAAGCTATAGAAAAACAAGGTTCAACTACAAGGCAAAAGCCCTGCTAACAAAACAAAGACAATGAACGAAGACAACAATACGAACAACGGCCTACTTATCGACGTCGGTATGGGCACTCCGCAGACGACACCCTCTATCATTAAAGTCATCGGCGTAGGTGGTGGCGGCGGCAATGCGGTCAATCATATGTATCGTGAAGGCATTCACGACGTCAATTTCGTACTTTGCAATACGGATAGCAAAGCGCTTTGCGACTCGCCCGTTCCTCATCGTCTTCAATTAGGAAAAGAAGGCCTCGGTGCAGGCAATCGCCCCGAAAGAGCGCGCGAAGCAGCGGAAGAGAGTGTAGATGATATTCGCGGTATGCTGCAAGACGGCACCAAGATGGCTTTCATTACCGCCGGTATGGGTGGCGGAACGGGTACAGGTGCAGCGCCCGTCATCGCTCGCGAAGCGAAGAATATGGGAATCCTCACCGTCGGTATCGTAACGATCCCGTTCAAGTTTGAGGGCAATAGAAAGATAGATCAAGCCCTCGATGGCGTAGATGAAATGTCGCGCCACGTGGATGCGCTCCTCGTGATTAACAACGAGCGTCTCCGTGAGATCTATCCTGACCTCAACGTCCTGAGTGCCTTTGAAAAGGCTGACAATACGCTGAGTGTGGCGGCACGTAGCATTGCTGAAATCATTACGATGCACGGCATTATCAATCTCGACTTCCGCGATGTTTGCACCGTCTTGCGCAATGGTGGCGTAGCCATTATGTCGACCGGTTTCGGAGAAGGCGAAGGCCGCGTTACGAAAGCCATCAACGATGCGCTCAATAGTCCGCTACTCAACAACACCGACATCTTCCGCAGCAAGAAAGTATTGCTGGCCATCTCTTTCTGTGCAGAAAAAGAAGGCGACACGCTGATGATGGAAGAGATGAACGAGGTACACGAATTTATGTCCAAATTCGGTAGCGACGTAGAAACAAAGTGGGGACTCTCCACCGATCCTTCGCTCGATAAGCGCGTAAAAATCACGATTCTTGCCACAGGCTTTGGCGTAAAAGACGTGACAGAGGTCAAGCAAAAACTGGATGCGGAAGAAGAAATTCGCCGCCAGCGCGAGGCCGACAAGCAAGAAGAAAACGAAGAGCGCCGCAACGCCTTCTATGGCTCTGACGAGAAGAAAGGCGGCCTGCGCCGGCGTCCCAAAATTTTCTGTTTTAGTGCCGATGATTTAGACAATGAAGAAATTATCTCTATGGTAGAGATCACGCCGACGTTTAAGCGCAGCAAAGAGGTTTTAAACGAAATCAAGACGAAAGCACTGGGCAACGTTGCCATCGTGCCGGAGTCAGCCACAACAGAACCGGGCGGCGTTATCAACTTCTAACTCCCCCTCCCCCATTTCGCGGGGCGAAAGGATGCTTACATTTTAGCTGCTATCATACGCTGCTGCATCCGCTCGCCCCGCTGCTCTGTTTCTAGAGGGCAACCTGTTACGTCGGCAGCCCCTTAATAATAGCCGCTACCATAGCTTGCCAAAAGGCCCTCGCCGCATAGACATATATATAATGTGTACCGGGTGTAAAAGGCCGCTCTGAGGCGCTTGCGGAGAAAACCTTCGGCCTGCCGCGCACGATCACGCACAGCCTACGCGCCGAGTAGGTTTCTGCAAGGCTTGTTGCGGTATGCACAACCCTTAACAAAGCAACGCACCCGCTGAAACTTATGCGTTTCAGCGGGTGCACTTTATAAATAAAGAAGAGATTACTCTTATTTCTTGCTTACCTTAGCCGTTAAGCGGTCGTTAAGGATGCGCCAGCGGGGCTTGTTCTGCTTCGCCTTAGCCAACAGCGCTTCGCGGCGGCGCTCTGCCTCTTTCTTACGCAACTGCTCGCGATTCTGACGACTGATTTCTGCCCACTCTGAGACGGAATAATATTCGCCGGATGCCGGGTCGATCAACTGAAGTTCGGGCAACGTAAGTTTACCATTGTCATTGCCGTCAGGACCTGCAGAGAAGCCAACA
Organism: Alloprevotella tannerae; assembly: GCA_015259305.1. GTDB lineage: Bacteria > Bacteroidota > Bacteroidia > Bacteroidales > Bacteroidaceae > Alloprevotella > Alloprevotella tannerae_B. The sequence goes on from JABZGO010000063.1 coordinate 6,443, forward strand.
TTCGTAACCTCTACCTGCGCCAGACCTGAAGCGACCATACCAATTTCTTTGGCTGCAGCCATCGAAAGATCAACAATTCCACCACGGCGGAAAGGCCCACGATCCGTTACTCTGACAACCACCTCGCGGTTGTTGTTAATGTTACGCACTTTAAGCAGCGTTCCGAAAGGAAGCGTGCGGTGTGCACACGTCAAACTGTCTTTGTGATAGCGCGATCCATCGCTTGTGCGGTGGCCGTGCGCGTTGTTACTGTAATAACTTGCAATGCCTCTCTTCTGTGCGTTGATTTGCGTAAAAGCAGTCAAGGCTAAGAGCAGGCCGATTGTGACTTTTGTTACTTTTTTTATATGCATGCTTTATTATTTCTCACGAGACGCTGCCTACAGAAAGAAGAACGAGGACATCGAAAAGGATGCCGGCTACGATTCTTATACATGAGCACTCCTAAAGCAATTGGAGCACTTACAGACTATAGGTTTTCCTACAACGAGAAGGCTGTAGCAGGCTACAAGAGCCGGGTCTGCGTGATGTTTATGGGTGCAAAGGTAAGATTTTCATCGCGTTTAGCCAAGCCAAGCTTGTCCTTTTTCTCCTTTTAACCTTTACGGATGGACCGCGTTTCGTGCTCAGTTGCACGAGAAAAGCAGGGGTTCTCACCGATACCGGAGGGCGGCAACTTTAACAAATACGGAGTAGGCAAGCGCGCATCGTGCGTAGCTGACGGGCGGGAAAAACAAAAAGCCAAACATTTCGCAAACAAATCAGAAATAGTCTTGCAATGTGCAGGATTTAACAAAGAACAAGAAGTTTAAAATCTTAAAGCGATAGGAATGGCGTAACTTTGCCGATCTCTTTTATCACCCTCAATAGAGATTAGAAGAATTCATGACAGAAGTCCTTACAGATTCAGAGAAGTTTAAGAAGCAGTTGCGTTTAATCGTACTCTTAACCAACAATGCTCCGCTCTCAGTCGACGAAATCAGCCGTCAGCTGCGAATGGGCCGGCGTTCGGTTTATAGATATATAGATGAGCTGCGCAAGGCCGGATTCATACTGAAGAAGTCGGGCACGCGTTATTTCATCGACCATCATTCGCCCTTTTTCTCTCAGGTGACGCAGTTCGTTCACTTTACCGACGACGAGGCTGTCACGATGAACCAGATCCTAAATACGATCTACGACGATTCTCCACGCATTCGCCATCTACGAGAAAAGCTGGCGCGCTACTACGATGTAAATTTCATTGCACGCGTTGAGTCTGACGAATTATTAGCTAAAAATTTGAGCGTCCTTTATGAAGGCGTACAGACCGAAAGGGCCTGCATATTACACGATTACTATTCGCCCAACAGCAAGCAGACGAGCGATCGCATCGTCGAACCTTTCCTTTTCTTGAATGGCAATAGCGAAGTGAGATGCTACGAGCTGGCATCGGGTACAAACAAGACGTTTAAGATCAGCCGCGCACGGAGTGTGGAGCTGCTTGATCTGCAATGGTCTTACAAAGATCGGCACGCAGCTTTCTATACTGACCTTTTCCGCTTTTCGGGAGAGCGTCTGTGGCGCGTCAAGTTGATCCTAGGCCCGTTGGCGGCCGATTTATTAGTACAGTCGGCACCTAAAGCGAAAGATCTGATGGTAGTCTTAGACGATGGGCGCTACTTTTTGGAGACTGACGTTTGTAGCCTCAAAGGCGTAGGGCGTTTTGTGTTAGGATTATATGATGATATTGACGTCTTCGATTCGCCCGAATTAGAAGAATATCTGGCCTTCCGCATCGCAGATATGCAGCAGAAGATCAGCAAGGGGCGCAGCGTTACGCCAACGATGCAGAAGGAGATTCAGCACACCATCGAGCAGACACAAGAGGCTGAAAATGTAGCTGGCAATACTTAACACACACTTTCTGACAACCCATTGCGGAAGGTGCCGACCTAATAGTCGGCAAGGGGCGTCGTAGCTTTTTCGCTCGGTGCCCCTAAGGAGCGGGCGAAGGCTTTCATCTCCAATTCCAACTGATGGCCGCGGCCATCGGTGAGTCGGTCTACTTCCTGCCAGAAGCGGGGCCCGTGGTTCATTTCTCGCAAATGGGCAAGTTCGTGCTTGATGACATAATCAATCAAATGCGACGGCGCCAGCATAAGCCAAAGCGATAGGTTAATATTGCCCAGCGATGAGCAACTCCCCCAACGCCCCCCAAGATTCTTTATGGTCAGGCGATGATAAGTAAAACCATAGGTCTGCGCGATATCAGCCAAGCGTGGCGTAAGGTAAGCTTGCGCTTGGCGGCGCAAGGTCTCGACAACCACTTTACGCAGCCAAATTTTCCCTTCGAGCGAAGTATAGCCCTCTTCGGTAGGCAAAAAGATCGTGACCTTCTTGCCTTCCCGCGCCAAGCGCGCT
>JABZGO010000064.1 GCA_015259305.1 Alloprevotella tannerae
AGTAGATATTGACGCCCTTCTCCTTGGCCGCTGCCATTACGTTGAGCGCTTCGGGGATCAGATCATCTTCATGGAGCGACAAGCCAATGTGCCCACCCATAGCTTTCACAAAAGTATAGCCCATACCGCCGCCGATGATGAGGTTATCCACCTTGTCCAACAGATTCTTGATTACGCCGAGTTTAGAGCTAACCTTGCTGCCACCGATGATGGCCGTAAATGGTTGCTGCGCGTTATGCATCACGCTTTCGATGGCTTTTACTTCTTTCTCCATCAAATAGCCCAGCATCTTATGATCCTTGTCAAAATCGTCGGCAATGACGGCTGTAGAAGCGTGGCGACGGTGAGCCGTGCCAAAGGCATCATTGATATAGTAATCAGCATAAGAAGCCAACTTGCGGGCAAATTCAGCTTGGCGCGCCTTCATTTCTTTCTTTGCCGCATCGTAAGCCGGATCGGCCTTGTCAATGCCTACGGGTTTACCCTCCTCTTCCGGATAGAAACGAAGGTTCTCGAGCAGGAGCGCTTCGCCCGCTTGGAGCGCAGCCACTTCGCTTTCAGCCTTGCCGCAATCGGGGGCAAACTTCACGTCAACGCCCAAAGCCTCGGAGACGTTCTTTACGATTTGACTGAGTGAGAGCTTCGGGTTTACCTTGCCTTTAGGCTTGCCCATATGGCTCATCATAATCAATGCGCCGCCGTCGTTTAATACTTTCTTTAATGTAGGCAGTGCGCCGCGTATGCGGGTATTGTCTGTTACAAGTCCGTTTTCGTCGAGAGGCACGTTAAAGTCAACGCGAACGATTACTTTCTTTCCGTTGAAGTTGCAATTGTCAATTGTCATAATCAATAGTTTATATAAGTCGTCAGTTATCTGTGTTGCAAATTTACAAAATCTGCTTGAAACGACCACATTTTCTTTGCTTTTATCTTTTCTTAATTTGCAGCGGTCCTTTGCATAAGCCGTGCAGATCGCATTTGTCGCACTTCGGGCGTAGCGCCGTGCAGACATAGCGCCCGTGAAGCAGCAACCAGTAGTGGCTCGGGGCTACTTTCTCTTCGGGAATGTATTTTTTGAGCGCCATCTCCACCTTGTAAGGCGTATTGGCCGTCTTCGGCACTAAGCCTAAGCGATGACTGACGCGGAAGACGTGCGTATCGACGGCTAATGCCGCTTTGTGAAAGGCTACAGCTTGCACGACGTTGGCCGTCTTGCGCCCCACGCCCGGCAGGCGGGTGAGCTCTTCAAGCGTAGTCGGCACTTCGCCATTAAACGCTTCGACGAGCATTTGCGCTAAGCCGGACAAGTGTTTGGCTTTCGAGTTAGGATAACTCACGCTCTTGATGTATTCCAACAGTTCTTCCGGCGTAGCTTGTGCCATCGCGTCTGCATCGGGATAAGCCTCGAAGAGCGCCGGCGTAATCATATTGATCCGCTTGTCGGTGCATTGAGCTGATAAGACTACGGCTACGAGCAGTTGGAAGGGCGTAGTGAAATGGAGTTCGGTTTCTACGTCGCCATACTTAGGCGCCAAGGTGCCTAAGACCGTATCAAAAAGCGCCTGCTTCTTCATTCCTCAAAATGTCTGAGGCGTGCCATATACTTCCCCAGAATGTCAAATTCGAGATTAACGACAGAGCCTTCTTTTATATTGTGGAAGTTGGTGTGCTCATAGGTATAAGGAATGATGCAGACCTCAAAAGTATTGTCCGTCGGGCGGCAAACGGTCAGACTCACGCCATTGACCGTGACGCTGCCTTTCTCTACGGTAAAATAACCCTGCAAAGCTTTCGCACGATCAGCCTCATAGGCAAAGGTGAAAATATAACTGCCGTCGACGTTCTCCACCTTCTTGCAAACGGCTGTTGTGTCCACGTGTCCTTGCACGATGTGTCCGTCCAGGCGCCCGTTCATCAGCATCGAGCGTTCTACGTTCACTTCATCGCCCGGCTGCAGCAAGCCTAAATTAGAACGCTGCAAGGTTTCGTCCATTGCCGTAACGACATACCGGTCCGCCGTTTGCGAAACAACCGTAAGGCAAACTCCATTGTGCGCCACGCTTTGGTCGATGCTAAGCTCGTGCGCGAAATCGCACGTAAAGGTGAAGTGAATGTTTGTTCGATCTCTTTCCACAGCGACGAGGCGCGCCGTGCTTTCTACTATACCACTAAACATATCGTTTACTTTTTCTGAATGAAATATTGCTGCTTGCCCTCGGCCTTGAAGGCCTTATCGTCGAGCGAGAGGATGCGCACCGTGTCGCCGTTAATAATCGGACGCGCATTGCAGATCGTAAAGTCTTTGACGAAGCGGCGCAACTGTGAGAGATTGACTGCTACACCTACGGCCTGATAGTCCGTACCCTTGCCGCGTACGGTCAAGGCGTAATCATCGCCACCATTGATGTCGCCATAAAAGACGCCATCTTTGCCATCGAGTTCATAGGTGCGGTCAAGTTCCATAGTATCGCCCTTTGTCGTGATCACGGCAAAAGTCGACATGCCATATAAATCGTCATCCGCTTTACCATAGATGGTCGAGTCGGGTACTGTATTTACTTGTGCCACGCTATCCGTTGGCGTCGCCGCCTGCTGATTGGTTTGTGCCTTGCGCTCTTTGCAGCTTACGAGCGCTAAGAGCGTAAGAAAAACTATCGTTTTCTTCATAAGAAACATATTTTGAGCCGCTAAATTACAAATTATTTCTTGTTCTATCGCTTGTTACTCAATAGAAAGCAGTAACTTTGCCGCGATATAATTCACTTTTCTAACAATATTAATCCTTTTAAAATTTAAATGGAGAATTACAAGAACATTCAACCGCTGTCCGAGTTCGACTGGGAAGCATTTGAAAAAGGCTCAGTTGAAGGCGGAGAAAGCCAGCAAGAGCAAGAAGCATCTTACGACAAGACGCTTGGCAATGTCACTGAAAATGATGTCGTAGAAGGCACAGTCATTTCAATCAACAAGCGCGAAGTAGTTGTAAGCATCGGTTTCAAGAGCGACGGCATCGTCCCCGTAAGCGAATTTCGTTACAACCCTGAACTTCAAGTAGGCGACAAAGTAGAAGTTTACATTGAAAATCAGGAAGACAAAAAAGGACAGCTTGTTCTTTCTCACAAAAAAGCTCGCTTGAGCAAGGCTTGGGACCGCATTAACCAAGCATTGCAAGACAAAGAAACAATCAAGGGCTTTATCAAGTGCCGCACGAAGGGCGGTATGATTGTAGACGTATTTGGTATCGAAGCCTTCCTGCCGGGTAGCCAGATTGATGTTAAGCCGATTCGCGACTATGACATCTTCGTGGGCAAAACGATGGAGTTCCAGGTGGTTAAGATCAATCAAGAATACAAGAACGTTGTGGTTAGCCACAAGGCGCTTATCGAAGCTGAACTCGAAGCACAGAAGCAAGAGATCATCTCTAAGTTGCAAAAAGGCCAAGTGCTCGAAGGTACGGTTAAGAACATCACTTCTTACGGCGTATTCATCGACTTGGGCGGCGTAGATGGCTTGATCCACATCACAGACCTTTCTTGGGGTCGCGTAAACGATCCGCACGAAGTCGTTCAGCTCGACCAGAAGCTCAACGTCGTTATCCTCGACTTCGACGAAGAGAAGAAGCGCATCGCGCTTGGCTTGAAGCAACTCACGCCGCATCCTTGGGACGCTTTGGCACCTGAATTGAAGGTGGGCGACAAGGTTCAAGGCAAGGTTGTCGTGATGGCCGACTACGGCGCATTCGTAGAGATCGCTCCGGGTGTTGAAGGCTTGATCCACGTTAGCGAAATGAGCTGGAGCCAACACTTACGTTCAGCGCAAGACTTCCTCAAGGTAGGCGACGAAGTTGAGGCTGTCATCCTTACGCTCGACCGCCAAGAGCGCAAGATGTCGCTCGGCATCAAGCAGCTCAAAGAAGATCCTTGGAAGGACATCGAAGAGAAATATCCCGTTGGCTCTAAGCACCAAGGCAAGGTACGCAACTTCACCAACTTCGGCGTATTCGTTGAATTGGAAGAAGGCGTTGATGGTCTCGTGCACATCTCCGACCTCTCTTGGACGAAGAAAGTTAAGCATCCGTCTGAGTTCACACAGCTGGGCGCAGAGCTTGATGTCGTTGTCCTCGAAATCGACAAGGCAAACCGCCGCTTGAGCCTCGGCCACAAGCAACTCGAAGAAAATCCTTGGGATAAGTTTGAAGGCCTCTTCGAAGATGGCTCAATCCACGAAGGTAAGGTTGTAGAACTCTTAGACAAGGGCGCAGTGATCCAACTTCAAGAAGGTGTAGAAGGCTTCGCAACGCCGAAACACTTGGTAAAAGAAGATGGTAGCCGCGTTCAGCTTGGCGAAACCTTGCCATTCAAGGTGATCGAGTTCAACAAGGACAACAAGCGTGTGATTCTCTCTCACAGCCGCACATTCGAAGATCCGCAGCGTGCAGAGCGCAAGGCAGCTCGCCACACGGCAAAGAAAGAAGAATCAACGCAAATCCAAAACCAGATAGCAAGCAACAGCTTGGGCGACAACGACGCTTTGGCTGCACTGAAAGCTAAAATGGAGCAGGGTGAGTAATTAGCGCAACCCTTGCAATAAACAAATCGAGAGAAGGTGGACCGGCTAAGCCCGTTGCCACCTTCTCTTTTTATTCTCGTCATATATATATTATGAATGGCGTATTGATAAAAGACCTTTATGTTGAAACCCAACCTTTATTTCAGGAATAGAAATAATACGAAACAGCCAGATGATCGTTTTACATAAGCGCTAAGCACCTTTGCCTCCTGATTTAGATGTTACCACGTTTTGAGAATAAAGTAAGATGAAATACGTAATAGAACCTTACGAGGGCGTGAACGATTACAAGTTCGGAAGTTCCCTTGAAGAAATTTTGAGTAAAGCAGAGAAGGACTTTAAGAAAGTTGATAAAGGTCTTCTTGTAAAATTGTATTCAGACGATTTGTCTTTGGTTTTCGAAAACAACAGATTAGTGGAAATCTCTGTTGTCGAAAATAAAGGAGTTGAATTGTATTACAACGAATACAATCTGTTTTGCTGCAAAAATATAATTGATAAGCTGAAGGGTAGCTTTTCGTGTATACAGAAATATGGTTTTACTATATTCAACAGCGTCGGTATTGCCTTCAGCGGATTTCAAGAAGATGAAGGAGAAAGGACTGTTACGATTTATAGTCCGCACTATTGGGACGAAATCATTAACTGATGTAATAACGAATTTGCGTTTTATGCAATGTTATTCCCTTCATAACCTTTATTTTGAGCAACAATTCTCAAGCCAATAGCAGATAAATGGAAGCGAACAAAAGATATTTCAGCGTATGTCCGTCAATAGAAAGTACAGTAACAGGAATAACAGATGGTGTTACCAACCAAGTTGAAATACGACTCAAGAAAGAGCAATATTCCTTTGCCAATGTGGCAGACAAGGACTATCTAATGGCGTATTGTAGGGCTTTATGGGAAAGAAGCAGGCATATCGGTCTACAAGACTTTCCTATAATTGACGTTTCCAAGCTGCGACAGATCGTCTATTATAAAACTAAAAAGCGGGTAAAGGAAACGGATTTCATATCGAACATGACGGACAACTCCTTCGGAATGCTCGATTTTATCGTTTCAGAAACGATAAAGAAAGCGCTTGAACAATTCAAATTGCCCCTACATTCCGAAATTCCGGTGAGCATTCCGGAGTTCTCCACAGCGAAGAACTATTATCTTTTAGCATTCCCTTGCATTCCTCTGGATCAGATAGATTACACGAAAAGTATCATTATAGACTCCTTTTCGAGGGAAAGGTTGAAGTATAATTCGTTCGTAGAATATAAAAATCGGGAGCAAAAGTTTACGGAAATGCGCCACATCTCCCTTACAAAAAAATACGATTTCGACATATTGAAAGTACCCACAGTGGGCTTATTCTTCTCAGAAAGGCTTATCAATTACTTGAAAGAAACTAAGACAACGGGCTTGGATTATCTCGAACAAACACTTGAATAATACAATCAACTGTTTGTTTTTCAGCAGAAAGCGCATTAAACGACATTTATTTACGACCAAAATAAAACAAACCAAAGGCATAAAGATACGTCGAGTTGCAGTCGGCTGCCCGCTTACCTCCCCGAGGTCGCTTCTCCGCAGCCTCATTTTATTTCTTTATAGGGCCGACCGGTAAAAGTCGCCATCTCTATATACCCTAAAGCTGAAGTCTGTTATCGAGCTTCAGCTTTTTCGTAAACTTTCATTTTCATGTACGAAACGCAGTAAGCCAACACAGTCTTCCACCTTATGGCAGTCAAGCAAGGTAGGGGCCGTTTATCAACAGACTTGCTTCAACCATATTCGCAAAGCACACCTTGCGCGAGCAAGGCGCGCCAAAATCGGCTTAAAATGCTTCTGATTATCAGTAGCATAAGGAGCTCAAAAACTTTCCTATAAGAGAGTAAAAATTGTCTTATAAGAGAATTTTTCCGATCACCTAAGACAATTTTCCCGATCACCTAAGAGAATTTTTCGAATCACCTAAGAAAGTTTTTACGATCTCCTTAGGTGGTTTTAGTCAACCCATAAGTTCTTCTACATCAAGCCTTTTACCGGGTCTTTCAAGCACATCTTTCCACCAACGGAGGGCCAACAGCCATGTTCGTCCCTCCACCCATCTTTTATGCCCATAAATAAACCCCCTCTTTTAGTATGCCTAAAGGGGGGACGCCTAGTGTCTTTAATTGATATTAAGCCACAACATAATCCCAACAATACAAAAAGCCGGTATGTTGTGTTATATCTTTCTTCTACATCAAACCACAACTATATCTAATTATCAAGGCGTTATCTATCTATCTGCTGCGCTTCGTAGAACTATTGTAGAACAACTGCATTTTCTTTGAAAGAAGTGCGAGGAATAATTCAAAGATAAGCATTTTTCGTGGAACACAAAAACCCGCACCGGTAAAAGTACGGGTGCGGGAAAACAAACAAAAGATCAAATGAAGAACTACTATCTTATTTTGCGTTTTATGTAGATGTATATAAGAAAGACAAGGACGGCAACGCAAGCAAGGCGGCCGATACTGATTAGCATTTTGTCTAATAGCGTGCGTCTCTGTTTCGGCAGTGGCCGTGCCTCCTCGCGCTGCACCTGCTGCACTGCTTTCTTCTCATCCTTTCGCAACGTTGTTACAGTGGTTGAGGCTGCTCGCTGCTGTTGTTTTTGTGCGTGGCTGTGCCTGCCGTGCTTGATGGCCGCAACGCCCCAAAAGTGCATTGTGCCTGCGCTATCAATTTCGACAACGCCGCCACCTTCTACAAATCGAACAAACGTACTATCAGCGCGCGCAACCTCCGTCGTCTCTGTTGAGGTGTTCTCGTTCGTCACGCTTGAGCTATCAAGCGTTATGCGTGTCGTGTCTGTGTACGTCGTCTCTCTTATTGCGTGCTGCTTCGTTTTGCAGCCTGCAAGCGCTGCAATTGCAAGCGCTGCAATCATTATTCTAATTTTGCTCATACCGAAAGTCCGTTAAAGGTTATTGCGTTAATTCTCCTGCGCCATCCGTTAATAAAACGCGCTTGCGTTGGATTGTTTCTTACAATAGCCTCAACGAAAGCAAGACGCGCGGCTTTCAGCTTGTCAAACAACGCGCGCGGTTCTGCATCATTGAGCGATAAGATAGTGCGCGGCCCGAATACGCCGTCCTGCGTCAATCCTAATACGCGCTGCGTTGCTTTGAGCGCGTGCCGACCGCTGCACCACACCCAATCGACAATAAGATTTGCAACGGCTTGCGAGTGTATCAAATCACCCGCCGCCAAATCCCAATAATATTGCTTGTAGATGCTCATCCACTCATCTGTTGAGATTCTCTTCAAATCCTCCACCGTTGGCCGTGGTCTGCCGTGGTTGCGGCGAAACTGAATGAAAGTTGCAAGCGTAACGCCTTTGTTCGTTGCTCCGCCTCGGTCGTGCGGGTCGTTTACGAAACCGCCCTCAAACTTCAATATGAAGGGCACTAACACCTTGTAATTTGCCATATTTCCTCCTTTTAATAATTGTTTTGCGGTTCGCGCCTTGCACAGCCTTTCACAACGCACTTATAGCGCTGTATCTCTAATTCAAGGCGCGCCTTCTCCTTCGTTATTTCTAACACCTCATTGTTGAGGCTGCGCAGTCGCTCTGTTTGGTCGGCGAAACGCTGTTCCTTTTCTTTCAGCTGCTCCTGCAAAAAGTTTACCGCCTCTCGCAAAACGTTGAACTCGACATTGTCCGCCTCTGCCTCTTCCTTGCGTGCGTTGGTCTTGCGGTTGATAAAGTAGCGGATTGCCTCCCAGCCGCCTATTGCTGTAATCGCTGATAAAATGTACTCAAATATCTGTAAGGTCATCTTTTTTTATTTTATCGCCAATTTGGCAAAGTGTAAAACATTTGGTCTTCATACCCGCGGGCGTTATCCGCTAAAACCATTTTACGCGCGACTTTCTCGCATTTCGAAAACGGGTTTCGCGTACCGAATTTCTCCATTGCTCCGAATAATTCTACAATCTGCGACTTGTTAGACGTGAAATAAATAAAGTGTCTATTTTCAAACAAAGACACAACATCCAGATAGTCTGTCAATTTCCAATAGCTATCGTAGCTTTTGACGTCTGTTGACAAATAGGGCGGGTCGCAAATGAAGACGGCCGTCTTATCATCGTCAAATTTCGCTGCAAGCGTTTTGTAATCTTCGCTCACTCTCTCGA
>JABZGO010000065.1 GCA_015259305.1 Alloprevotella tannerae
ATTGTGGTTAATGGCATAGGTGGAACTTTTCCGGAAGCTACTGCAATCAAGGCGGGCGGGCGAAGAAACCATCCGGTGACGCATAAGAATAAGGTTAATATGATCGAAATTTTACCTAAACTATTGTGCCATTTAAATAAGTATTTTAGTAGTAAAGCTGGCCTCTTTTTTCTAATATGGGGTACGAACCAAAATAAAATGCCCGTAAAGGTTAAGACGATAAAAATAATTGCAATAAGGTCTACAATAAGTTTCCCTGTTGTTCCGAAGAGCTCGCCGCTATGTAGCAGCCATATTGTTCTAAATAGACTTACCTTTCCATCATCGTTGTTGGACGGTCTCAAAATGATCTGATGAAAAGAACGGAAAGGTGGTGTAGAAAGATATAGACAGGATCGCCCAACAGCAATAACAGAATCTCCTTTAATATAAAGGTCGCTCAATTTTTCATTGTCTGCGGTGGATAGTTTTACGTCTTTCCACCCATCTTTGGCTGTGTAGGTGTACAAACCATATTGCCCAGCTGCAAATAGTTGGCCTGAACTCGTTTGGTCAACCCTCCTTATCTGTCTATAATCGACGCCTTGAGGCAATCCACGGTTAAAATCTTTCAGAGAAACTGCATTGGTGTCTGATAGCCAAATTCCGTTATTTCCATATATTAAAACTTGTCCGCCCCACTTGAGAGACCCTCTCAATAAGCCATTGTTCCATTGCTTATATTGGTAGACTTCAGGGAGCATTTTGCGACTAATATTTACGTCGGCGAAAAGCATCGGATGATTAAGAATCAATCCGGAAAGGGAAAACATAATGATGAAGAAGCCTAAGATCAGGCCTAACCATTTATGATGTTTGCGCCAAGTTTTTTTCTTCATATTGATATAAATGATTATCCAAAGTACTCGGACGAAAAAACGCTGTAATGCTTTAGTGCTTACAACGTTCTTAATTTCTTTTTCAAGTAATTATTTCTTCGGGCTTTATACCTCAAAGTCCGTTAGCGGAAGGTGAGGGATTCAAACCCCCGATACCCAAAAAGGGTATACCGGATTTCGAGTCCAGCGCATTCGGTCACTCTGCCAACCTTCCTTTGTCTATATGGACGTGCAAAAGTAAGCGTTTTGAGGGATACATCCTACTATTTGCTGTAAAAAATATGCGATCCTTATTTCTTATACGCCTTGTTCAGTCCTTCAATGACCTCTTTCGTTATATCAGAACCTGGTGCCGCATACAATACATTAATCGTGGCCTCGCTATTTGTAAGAATCATACTATAGCGTCCATCTTTATTGTATTCGGTAAGATAGTCATTGATACGCTTACGCAATTCCTTTTGATAAGCTTGCGTAGCTTTTGTCATCGCCTCTTCATACTGTTGCTGATGGCGTGTCAAGTTTGTTTGCATTTGCTGCACGGTTGCTTGTGCTTGTTGCGCTTCTTGCTGACTTGTAATCTTGCCAGACTGCATTTTTTGCTGTAAAGACGTCATTGTTTTTTGTAGTGCGGCGCCTTCTTTCTCCAGTTTAGCAGAGAAGTCTGCTTGTTTGCGCTTTAGTATTTCTTGCTGGTCGGTGCAAAACTTATATTGCTTAGACAAGCTGTCTACTTCTACGTAGGCAATTTCTCCTTTTGCTGTGGCACTTCCTTCTGCAGCAGCTTTAGGCAGGCCATTCGCATGTTGTTGTGCCGGATTTTGATTGTTCTTGCAGCCCATTATCAATAATGTAGTGAGGGCTAATAGTGCGATTCTTTTCATTTCTTGCTTCATTGTTTATTTAGTTTGAACGTTCAGACACTTTGTGCTTATTGGACTTTCTGCGCTCTTTGCGCTCCATTTCCATCACACATGTAATGCCTTTTTTGTTTAATGCCTTGTTGCCTTCAAGGTGCGTATGCACGAATTTCTTACCAAAAAATAGTCTTACAGCTAAAAAGACTAAGCCAAGAGCAATTAAAACAAGGGCAAGGCCAAAATTCTCAAACATTATCTTTATATTTGCCTGCAAAGATAGACAATTAAAAAATAAAATCAGTCTAAGATTATGGAAAAAAAGGATTTGCAACCTAAGGTTGTATTTGATTGTTTTGCGGAAGTAAACCGCATACCACGTCCTTCTAAGCACGAAGATCTAATGATGGAATATCTTGTGAAGTTTGCACAAGATTTAGGCTTGGAGTATAAGACAGATGAGACAGGTAACGTCGTAATTAAAAAGCCGGCAACGAAAGGCTACGAAGATCGTCCGACGATCGTTTTGCAGAGCCATATGGATATGGTGTGTGAGAAGAATGCCGACGTTGAGTTCGACTTCAAGAAAGATCCTATTCAGACCTACATTGATGGCGAATGGCTCAAGGCTAAAGGCACGACGCTCGGCGCAGACGATGGTATCGGCGTAGCAATGGAGATGGCAGTGCTCAAGAGCAATGATATTGAGCACGGGCCTATCGAGTGCGTATTTACGCGCGACGAGGAAACTGGTTTAGGTGGTGCTATCGGTATGAAGTCCGACTTTATGAGCGGTGATTATCTGATCAATCTCGACTCAGAAGACGAAGGCGAAATCTTTGTAAGCTGTGCCGGCGGTGCAAATACCGTAGCCGAATTCCCCTTTGACGTTACGCCGATTTCTGCCGGCTACTATACCTGCAAGGTCACGGTGAAAGGCTTGATGGGTGGCCACTCCGGCGATGATATTAACAAGAATCGCGCGAATGCCAATAAGCAATTGGTGCGCTTCCTCTGCCAAGAGTTGAAGAAGACAGACTTGCGCTTGGTCGACATTCAAACGGGTGGTCTGCACAACGCAATTCCTCGTGAGGGCTATGCGATCGTTGCTGTTCCTAATGACTTTAAGGACGAGATGCGCGCCGATCTGAATATCTTTGGCGAGGCATTGAAAGAAGAATTTTCTGAGACGGAGAAGAACATTCAAGTGCTGCTTGAGACGGAAGAAAACGCCAAGGAAGCGCAAGAACCCGCGCAAGCTCAACGCCAATTGTCCACCTTCCTCGCCGTTTTCAATGGCGTTTTTGCGATGAGCCAAACCATCCCCGGCTTTGTTGAGACCAGCTCCAACTTGGCCAGCATCCATCGCGTGGGCAACAAGGTCGATGTCGTGACGAGTCAGCGCTCAAGCATTATGAGCAACCGCAAACACGTGAGTGCCGTAGTGCGCGCAGCATTCGAGTTGGGCGGTGCTACGAAGATCGTCACCGGCGACGGCTATCCAGGTTGGAACACCGACCCCAACAGCCCGTTGGTGCAGAAAGCTGTTGAAACCTACAAGCAACTCTTCAAGAAAGATCCTATCGTGCGTGGTATTCACGCAGGTTTGGAGTGCGGTCTCTTCAGTGAGAAATATCCGCATATGGATATGGTCAGTGTTGGTCCTACGATGCGCGGCGTGCACAGTCCTGATGAGCGCTTGCTGATACCTACCGTACAGATGGTTTGGGATCACCTCTTAGCACTTTTGAAGGCCATTTGATGAGCCTGGATTATCAGATAACAAAGGGATGTCCGCTTGGGTATCCCTTTGCTTTTCTAAGGCTTGTTTGCAGGATCAGCGTTTATGGCGCTCATTTGTCATAAGGCGAGATAGCTGCATTTGAGCATACCGATACGATTCATTATTTAATACTATGACCCAAGAAGAATACAACCAATTAGACCTCGACTTTGCGCATTGCGCCGGCAACCATTGCGCGAAAGCAGGCGAATGTCTGCGCCATACGGCCTACACGATGCTCGCCTCGAGCAAGTCAGGAACCTATACCATGGTCAATTCTGCCCTGATAACCGGCGCGCAGTCCTGCCCATTCTTTATGCCCGATCGCAAGGAGCGTTTCGCGTGGGGCATCTCTAAGATCTACGATAACGTGCGAGCGGCCGATTTGCGCCTTGTTCGCGACAACGTGATGTCGTATTTTGGTACAGGTGTCTACTATAAAATGAAGCAGCAGCGGCGTGTCATCACCGAGAGAGAGCAGCAGTTAATCCGCCAAAGCTTTACAGAAATGGGTTACGACGGCAGTTCCATCTCGTTTGATCGTTATGAAGAACAATATCCCGCCTTGATGCCATTATCCGGAAAGAAATAAGGTTTCTGCGCCATACTCATAACCAATTTGTCTACTCCCGTACTTGGTTCTTAGCAAAACGTCACTACTATCTAGCGGACTGTTTATTGGTTTTTGGATGGAATGATAGAAAGCTTTGACGCTTTTCAAACTAGGAAATTACTCGTACGATATTATTATTCTGCAATTATGATATGTACTTCCACCTGCAATATTAGTAGTATTTCATATTAACCTCATCTGTCTTTACAAGCGGAATAATCTCTTCAATCGATTAGAGAAATTAGGTTAAACGATTGGAACAATTAGGATAATCGGTTGGAATAATTAGGATAAATGCTCCTATACCTTTGGCTTGTTCTTTAGGACGTAGTTGCGAAAAAGTAGGAACGGTTCAGCGAAAAGTTGGGTTGATCATGTTTAATCTTAGGGGAGTAATCGGTTAAGTGCTGCTATACTTTTGGCTTGTTCTTTAGGACGTAGTTGCCAAAAAGTAGGGATGATTCAAGGTTTAGTCGGGTAGGTTTTACTTAAGATGATGGCCGTTTTTGGTAGATTCGTCTTGCTTGGATCTGCATCGGGCAAGTACGCGCTCTTCAGATTGTTTGCCTACGTGTTTGGTTTGCTCAGAAGCCGTTTCATAAGTAGTTTGCACAGAAAAGATGTAACGGCGGAAGTTGTAAGTGGAAAATAAGTTTTGCTCACGCCTATTTTTCGTGTAATTTTGCAGCATTATTGCTTATTATGGCAGATTATCAGCAGAAAAAGAACTTACTCGGGCTTACGCCTTCGGAATTGAAAGATGTGGCGCGCTCATTGCAATTGCCCGCCTTTGTGGGCAAACAGATTGCTCGTTGGCTTTACGTGAACCATGTGAAAGAGATCGACGAGATGACCAATCTTTCGCTGGCAGCGCGTGAGTTGCTGAAGCAGAGGTATGTGATTGGCAATTCGTCGCCCATCGATGCTCAATATAGTAAAGATGGGACGATTAAGTACCTCTATCGTACGCTGTCGGGCGATTATATCGAGACGGTTTTTATTCCGGACGGAGATCGGGGCACGCTTTGCGTTTCGTCGCAAGTGGGGTGCAAGATGCATTGCGCCTTTTGTATGACCGGCCGCCAAGGCTATGTTGCTTCTTTGTCGACGGCTGATATTTTAAATCAAATTTATTCCTTGCCAGAGCGTGAGCGACTGACGAATATCGTGTTTATGGGGCAAGGTGAGCCTTTTGACAACTTAGATAACGTCCTGCGGGCCACGGAGATTCTGACTTCGCCCGAGGGATATGCTTGGAGTCCGAAACGGATTACGGTGAGTACGATAGGCCTGCTGCAAGGCCTAAAGCGCTTTTTGGATGAGAGCAAATGTAGCTTGGCCATCAGTCTGCACCACGCCGTGCCGGAAGAGCGAGTAGAGATAATGCCCGTGGAGCGCGCTTATCCGATCAAAGACGTTGTGGGCCTACTGAAGCAATATGACTTCTGCCGGCCTCGGGCGAATGAGAGCCACGCGAGCAAGCAGCGGCGCTTGTCGTTTGAATATATCGTATTTTCGGGCGTAAACGATAGCTTGAAAGATGCTGCAGCGATCATCGAATTGCTCAAAGGGTTGGATTGTAGAATCAACCTCATCAGGTTTCATCAAATACCGGATACGCCGCTTAAAGGCGTCGATGACCAAAAAATGCTGCGCTTTCGCGACTATTTGACTTCGCACGGTATCTTTACTACGATTCGCGCATCGCGTGGGCAGGATATTTTTGCCGCTTGCGGCTTGCTGTCGACCAAGAAGCAGGAAGAGGAATTAAAAGAAAAGAAATAACAACCTTGTTGGTGCAGATGGCGTACGCTGATTGGCATAAACAAGTGAACCACAAAATGAATAAGATGAGAGATAATCAAAAAGAGGCAGTCGGCGCTGCTCATTCGCCTCAATCGCATATAAAGGTAGGCATCACGCACGGAGATACAAACGGCGTAGGGTATGAATTGATCTTCCAAACTTTTGGGAACCCCACGATGTTTGAAGTGTGCACGCCGATTGTTTATGGCGCTCCGCAGATCGCAAATGCGCATAAGAAGGCATTAGGGCTACAAGGCAATTATCAAATCATAGAGGATAGCGACCAATCAGTTGATGGGCAACTCAACCTTATCGATTGCGTAAAGAAAGATGTGCCGGTTAATCTTGGTCAACCGGACAAGGCTGCCGGATTTGCGGCTTATTGCGCCTTGGAGCGTGCGACGGCAGATTTGCGCGAGGGAAAGATTGATGTGCTCGTGACCGCGCCTATTGATAAGTATACGATTCAGAGTGACGATTTTCATTTTACGGGTCATACGGAATACCTGCAAGATCGTTTGCAAGGCGAGTATGAGCCGCTGATGATTTTAATGAATGGTCAATTGCGTGTAGCTTTAGTGACGACGCATTTGCCGTTGAGTGAGGTCGCTCCGGCCATAACTGCTGAAAGCATTGAACTTAAACTCCGGTTGCTGCAACGCTCCTTGCGTACAGATTTCTTGCTGCCGATGCCGCGCATTGCCGTCTTGTCCTTGAATCCACATTGTGGTGATAACGGAACGATCGGGAATGAAGAGGCTGACATCATAAAGCCGGTTATCGAGAAGTTGGTCAAAGAAGGTAAACACGTCTTCGGCCCTTATCCTGCCGATGGCTTTTTTGGCTCAGATCTTCATCGCCGATTTGATGCCGTACTGGCTATGTATCACGACCAAGGATTGGCGCCTTTTAAGGCTATTGCGATGGAAGAAGGCGTCAACTTTACGGCCGGATTATCTGCCGTGCGCACTTCGCCGGACCATGGTGTGGCTTATGATATTGCGGGCAAAGGCGTGGCTTCAGTCGCGTCGTTTAGATCTGCTGTTTATTCAGCCATAGATATTTATAGAAACAGAAAAGCGGATGAAGCTGCAAAGGCTAATCCACTGCCGTTAGGACTTTATGAGAAGAGGCAGGAAAATGAGCGCGCCCGCAAGGTTGCGAAAAACAATTCGGCAGAATGAATTACGCCATCATTGCGGCCGGCGAGGGATCGCGCCTGATGCAGGAGGGTGTAGCGCAGCCTAAACCTTTGGTTGAGATAAACGGAGAACCGATGATTCATCGGTTGATACGAATCTTCAATGCCAACGGAGCGGAGCAGATCGCTATTATAGCCAATGACCTTTATCCTGAAACGGCTGAATATGTGCGCAAATTAATGTCGGAGCCTTTTGGGAAGCATTGCCGACTGGTTGTGAAGTCCACACCAAGTTCGATGCATAGTTTTTATGCTTTGTCCTCACTCATTGAAGAGGGCCCTTTTTGCCTTACGACGGTAGATACGATCTTTAGGGAAGAGGAGTTTGCTCGTTACATAGCAGATTTTTCTACAACGCCTTATGACGGCTTGATGGGCGTGAGCGATTTTGTCGATGATGAGCGCCCGCTTTATGTTGAAATCGGCGATCACTTGATGATTTCTGATTTTGGAGATACAGCAATGCAAGACTCAAAATATATCTCTGGTGGAATATATGGTTTGAAACCGATTTGCTTACAGACGCTTCGACGCTGTATGGCTGAAGGGCAGCATAGAATGCGTAATTTCCAGCGAGGTCTGATCAAAGATGGGCGAAAACTGCAAGCTTGGCCTTTTTCTAAAGTTTTGGATATAGATCACGCCTCTGATATTTTGAAAGCCGAACAGTTCTTGGCAACGGATAAAGCCTTTTGACTATGCAGATACTTGGCGTGCGGCGTGCTCATCGCTTTTCCCCCAACTCAGTGGCGAGAGATGCTGAGATTTTTAATGCGGTCATTGGGGTTTTGGAGGGTTATGGACACACGGTGGTGGCAGCTGACGAGGATGCGTTGCGTTATAATAAGATCTACGATCGGGTTTTCTCAATGGCGCGGAGTGAGGAGGCTTTAACGCAACTCCTCGACTTTGAGCGACACGACTGCCCGGTGATAAATTCTCCGCAGGCCTTATTGCGAACTTCGCGCGTTTTCCTCTATGAATCGTTCCTTGTGGCCGGCATTCCGCAACCCCAAAGTTGGGCGTTGGAATATCCCTATTCGCTTCCGCCTGATTTAGATTACCCTTTGTGGTTTAAGCGTGGAGAAGGTTGTGCACAAGCAAAGGGTGACGTACAATATATATGTAATGAAGCTACTTTGAAAAGTGCTTTGCAAACTTTTCAATCCGAAGCGCCGAAGAGGTTGCTTTTATCACGACATTTGCAAGGTGATTTGATTAAGTTCTATGGAGTAGCCGGAACGAGTTTCTTCCATTCACTTTACCCCACGCAACAAGGCGGCTTTAGCAAGTTTGGATTGGAGCAAAATAATGGCAAGCCTCATTACTATCCCTTTTCTTTGCCTCAACTACAAACCGCTACAGAGCAAACAGCAACGATAAGTGGTCTAAGCGTGTATGGAGGTGATGCTATCGTCCAAGCTGATGGCTCTTTCTACATTATTGATTTTAATGATTGGCCGAGTTTCTCTCCCTGTGTCAATACTGCGGCCGAAGCTATTTCGCAATTGATTCTTTCCGGTTATGACAGTTAACAGCAACATAGAGATAACGTTAAAGTCCGGCGATACTGAAG
>JABZGO010000066.1 GCA_015259305.1 Alloprevotella tannerae
ACTTTATAGTTAACGTCGGCATCCAGCAAGGCGCGGCGTATATCTTTCAATGTTTCGGCAACATTAATCTCGGTGATGCGCCCCTCGCCTTTCAGTATCTTAAACGACCGTTCCAGCCGTTCACTCAAATTATCAAACATGAATTTTGTCCTATTATTTTAGCGCAAAGATAGCATAAAAAGCAAAGATCTCCATTTTAGCGACCCACTAAGTTGCAAAGCCGCCTTAAAATAAAAGGCCTTTTCGTATTTCAGCTCCCCTCTCAACACGAGAGTTCGTGCCTATTACAAACAAAGAAAGCGCCCTCTGTTTACTTGCTTACAGCTCTTTTACACTATCTTTGCAAAAGATAGACGGTAAAGCGGAGAATGGAGGCATCAAGTGCGCCCCTCGCCCACCCGATGCAGATTTATAAACGCATTCGTATCCTTATGAAGATAACCATTGTCGTTCCCTGTTACAACGAGGAAGAGGTTTTGACCGACACAACGCAGCAACTGACAGCCGTGGTCAAGCAACTGGAGAGCGCATTCGAACTCAAAGCCGACGTGCTTTATGTTGACGACGGAAGCAAAGATGCCACGTGGAAAATGATTCAGAAATTTGCAGCTGAAGATACACACATCCACGGTTTAAAATTGGCTCACAACGTCGGGCATCAGCGTGCGCTCTGGGCCGGCTTGGATGTCGCGGCGAAATCAGCAGATGCGATGGTCAGCATCGATGCCGATTTGCAGGATGATGTGACGGTGATTGAGAAAATGGTGGCGCGCTTTCTTGATGGCAATGATATTGTCTATGGCGTTCGCCGCAACCGGCCTACGGACTCTTTTTTCAAAAAATGGACGGCGCTGGCTTTCTACAAATTCGTGCGTTTACTGGGCGGTGATGTCCTGTATAATCATGCGGATTTTCGCTTAATGAGTCGGCGTGCTGTGCTATCGTTGATGGACTTCCCGGAGCGCAACCTCTTTCTGAGAGGAATGGTCTACTCGCTCGGATATCCACACAGCTTAGTCTATTATGACCGCCGCGCACGTCAAGCCGGAGAGTCGAAATATCCCTTCCGCAAGATGATGAGCTTTGCGCTCGACGGCATCACGTCCTTTTCTATCAAGCCGCTGCGGCTTATTGTTTATCTCGGCGGGTTGTTTTTGCTGTTTTCTCTGTTGGCTATCGTTTATAGTTTGATTGTTTATTTTAAGGGGCAAACGCTTCCGGGATGGACCAGCTTGACGATTTCACTCTGGTTTATCGGAGGTACGATCCTCTTGGCTTTGGGTACGATTGGGGAATACGTAGGAAAAATCTACGCCGAAGTCAAACGCCGCCCGCGATATATTATTGAGCAAAAAGTCTGACAAACTTTCGCAATCTGCCATCTTATGTAGCGCGATAGACACCACGACGCCTGTCGCGCTATGCTTCATCTTCTAATCCTTTCAACTTAGTTTTAAGCCACTTGCATTGGGCTTCCAACAAGGACATCGCTTTTTGTTCATTTACGATCGTGATAAAAAGAGTGTCCTCTCGTGAGCGTACACCTTTGCGCTCGTGAGAAGAAATACGTACCATCACGAGCGGACATACACCAACTAAGCTTTGTGCTAAATATCTTCAAGTTGTATAGCGGCAATAAGCAGACTTTATGCGACGGATGGCAGAGATTGCCGACGCAGCAAGAGAATTAGTGGTTTCAAAGATGACATGTCGCAAAAAATATACTATTTTTGTGTTGACTTTTAAACACGATAATGTGCCGAAAGGCTGAATTAAGCAAACACAATGAAGACGTTTTTCTCTATCATTCTATCCCTGCTCATTGGTTTTTTGATGGTATTTTCACTCATCTTTTGTTTTGATGCGCCAAGTCTGTGGACTAACATCCAGTTATTAATAGCTTGGGCTAGCTTTTGGGGATTCATTATTTATATTCTGAAAAGGATGAACTGTCTGTAAGGGCTTCTTAGAGCATACCTTTATCGCAAATTCGCCTTTGTTTGCTGTCAGCACAAACAAAGGCGAATTATGGCTAAAAAAGGCGGCATTTGCTGCCTCATATAGGCCGTGTTATGGTCTACAACTGCGTATCAGTTGCTTTGCGCGCAAATGTGTACAAGCCTATATTTTGACGAACGTCGCAACTGCGGTGATGCAGGTTTTCTTTTTGGATAAATACGAAAGCGGGATATTGTGCTTCCAGCTGTTTTAAGTCTTCTTCTCCCACAATTATTTGGCCTTCTGCTTGCTTTCCGTCGAAGGCGTGCAAGCGATTCCTCATATAGAAATTAATGGTAAAAAAGTGAAGCGGATTATTTGCGTCCGTACTGTGAACATACGCATAGACAGGACGCTGCGTTTGATGCGAGATTTGCTCCAGCCGGACAGCGACATTTTTATCCGAGCGCGGGTTGAGGATCAATGGAAGGAACAGGCCTTCGAGAGAGATATAGAGGCCGAAAACCAAAATGAAAATGGCCTGAACGATGCGGAATCGGTCGCGGAAATGAAACAGGTAATAAATGGCAGCAATTATCGGTGCAATAATAAACAACAAGCGCAGGAAACCAAAGTCCATCGCCGCCAAATTCTGCATTAAAAGCGCATTTTCGACAGCGTGTTTGCCGTGAAAAATAGATGGTTTTATCCATCCTTCGCATACTGCGAACACGCCAATGGGTACGATAAATGCAATCGCGGCAAGCAGTGCGCCCGTTACGCGTAGTGCCAGAGGCTTTTCATTACGTAAATAAGTAAAAAGTTTAGCGATATAAAAAGCTATGAAGGGGTAAACAGGCAAAATATAAACGCTTCGTTTGCTCTTTGGAATACAATAAAAGATAAAAATCAGCACGATGCTTAAAAAGGAGAAAAGCTCTACGCTGTTCATACTGCGCAAACCTTCCGTAATGCGGCGCGCGAAATTGGTTTTTACTACCGGCTTGTATTTAGACCCATTGCGGGGACGGCCAAATGCAGCAAATAATAAGGTCAAAGTATAAGGAAGCAATCCGGCAGCCAACATAGGGAAATAATAGTACCAGCCGTTTTCGTGCGAAGCATAGGTCATCTTACCCAAGAAACGTAGGACGTTTTCTTCATAGACCAACTGCAAAAAATTATCTCCACCCTGCAAGTAAGCTGCATAATACCAAATAGCGGGAAGCAAAAGCGCCAAGAGCGCCACCCCCATCAAACGCAACACGATGCGCCACAAGGCTTGAGGCGATTGAATCCAGAGAAAAACAAAGGTGACAAAGCAGGGAAGAAATACGGCCACTGGGCCTTTTGCAAGCATCCCTGCACTCATAAAAAGAATCGCCAATAGCGGCACGCCTTTCATTTCGCGCTCATACCATTGATAGAGTTGATAAAGAGCGCCTACGATAAAAAGGGTCAAAAGCATATCGACGCGACAAGTAGCCGCTGCGCGATGCACTTCAAAGGTTGTAAGAAAAATAAGTGAAGCCCAAAAGCCCTGTTGTACATCACTTCGCTTGGAAAAAAAGAGGAAAGTCATCAGCGCAAGGATCGTTGCTGCCACGGCTGAGGGTATGCGCGCCGTATATTCAGAAACCTTTCCCAAAGGTGCAGAGAGGGCTGCCACGCACCAATGTAGCATCGGCGGTTTATAAGCCGTCTCGCCGCCATTGTTGCGCGGAAGGATCCAATTGCCGCTCTCCAGCATTGTCGAAGCAACTACGGCTTCGCGTGGCTCACCTTTCGTATTGAAATCTTGTAAACCTAAGTAAGGGAAGATCGTTAGTCCGACGATAAAGATCAGTAGGGCTAAATAAATCCAAGTCCGCGTCAGGCGTGTATTGTGTTCTGCAGAAGTTTCTATCATACATCAATGTGTTAAAGCCTTATCTGCTTTTGGCAGTGAGAGTGCCAACCAACATTCTTGCAGCGCATAAAGTATACAAGCAATGCCTAAAAGGATAAACGGCAGACTCGCCACTTCTCTATAATAGATCAACACGAATAAACCTGCACAAAAAATCAGGAAAGGCAAGATGTAAAGGAGAAATTTGACCACCGCTCCGCGCTTACGCGCTACGCTCAAAGCGTAAATTTGCATCGTCCCGCCCAGCATCATCATCACGGCGACGATATTCATAATTAAGCGAACGAACAATTCGGGATGCAAGAACATTACTAAGCCCAAGAGAAGCGTGCCAAGTCCGGTATAGACGAGTAAAGGCGGTAATGGGGCGGCATCTCTCTTACTAAAAAAATAGGATACAATAGCATAAAGGCCCGGAAATAAGAACCCAACACCCACAGCTTGGACAAGCCACGTTGGCATCACTTCCGAATAGATGATAATCAAGACGCCAAGCGTCAGCGCGCATACGGTCCTGAAAAAACGTCCTTGCAAAAAATTCTTCATAATTATATGATTTGGCGCAAAGATAAGGATTTAATTCTTTATTTTTGCGCAGAAAAGAGAGATATGGTAAGTTTGTACCTAGTTCGTCACGGAGAAACGATCGAAAATGTGGAGCAAATTCTGCAAGGTTTGATGCCCGGCCATCTTTCAGAGCTTGGCAAGCAGCAGGCAGAAGAACTTGCTGTGAAGCTTGCGGGAATTCCTTTTTCGCAAATGTACGTTAGTGATCTTAATCGTACGATCGAGACGGCTCTAATACTGAACAAAAAGCTGCAGTTGCCTATGCAGACAACGCCTTTATTGCGCGAAAGAGACTGGGGAACGGCTACGGGAATGAAAGTGGCTGAGGTAGATCGACAAAACCTACCGCCTTCGGCTGAAACTGTTGAACATATGGCGGAAAGAGGCGCGGCTTTTATACATCATTTGCTGATGCACCACGATGGAGAAACAATTCTGGCGGTCTCCCACGGGTTGTTTTCACGCTGCTTGCAGGCTTTAGTTACTAAATGCCCAATCCGAGAGACGCAGAGAATGCAAAATGCTGAAGCACGAATCTTACGAATTGAGAAAGAAGTGCAACCAAGTAATATTCTTGGGGAGACCGGCGCTACAGCGAATTAAATAACAACGACTTTCCATCTTATGTTGGAAAGTCGTTGTTGTATGTTTAAAAATCTAATTCAAGTCCGACACCAAACACGTCATTGGTGCGTTTGAAGCGATCGCGACCGGAAGAATCAAAGCTTTGTAAATTTGTGCTGATCTTTTGAACTGCTGCCATCTCAGCAGCGGAGAGTTGTCCACTATTCACCATTTTGCCAATGACAGACACGAAGTTGGCCTTCAAATCATTGTAGTCGCCCATCGACTTCGTATAAGATTGGTAGAAAGTCTTGAAATAAGCGATGTTGAGTGCCAGATTCTTGCGAAGTTTCACCTTAGCGCCTAAGCCGAGAGAGGTAGAGTTGGTCACGAAACTCATATCTGAGATGAATTTTGAGTTTTTCCCGAGGCCGTAGTTCGTACTTTGCCCGCCGAGGCTCAGCGTCAAATGGTCGTTTACATCCCATTCTACACCGGCTAAAACCTCCCATCCGCCACCGGCTAAATGTTTCTCTCTATGTTTATATTGTGTAGCTTGCTTATCGAAGTAGTAATGCATGCCGGCATTTAGTCGTAGCGTCGGCAACACTTCATATTGGGCGCCCAAAGCCAAGATAGCCGGAATATCAGCCGGGATAATGCGACCATCATCAAACTCTTCCAAACCGCTGGTGTTTACGCCGGTTTCATTCTTCAAGCGTAGACGCGTTTTAAATTCATAACGAGCAGAAAGATTCCACTTATCAAACTTCCAATCGATGCCAATAATCGGCGTAAGACCGAAGCCCGACGTCGAGCAATTGAGCGAACGATTATCAGTGAGGCGCGCCAAATTCGTCATTCCGACTTGGCGCAACAAGTCACCGGCAAGCACTTTCTGACCTCCGGCTGTGATGATCGACATATTGTCTACGCGGCCATAATACTGGCAATCGGCATATATAAAACGTAAGCCTCCACTCACGGAAAGCTCATCAGTGAGTTTGTAACCCGCATTCAACTGTGCTCCCCAGTAATATTGGCGACCGTGCATATAACCATCTACCGCATAACCTTTGGCGCTACCGGGCGCAATGGCGTTAATCAAGAGCGGAAGCATTGCTGCCTGACTCTCGAAAGAGCCCAGACCTTGCGTAAACTTTCCTTTTCCGCCACCACCGGTAATACCAAGATGCATGGAGAAAAACCATTTGTCATACACTTTCGCAAGATCGATCGTCGGAAAAAAAGGAGCTTTCCCCGTGCCCTTAAATAGTTTCTCGCCACTTGGATCATTTCCTTCGCCCAATGCAAAAGGCTTCAGCGTAGTGCCGAACGATGAGTAAATATCACGCGTCTGATAAGCGCTTTGTACATTAAAAGATAAGTGCCAGCCCTTATTCAAAAAGCCGATGCCCGCAGGATTCGAGTAAGCACCATCAATTCCGATGGCGCCAATTCTGGCCGGATTGCGTAGAAAGGCTACACTTTGATTGGTGTTGGTTAAATAGCCACCGGCAAGCGATGGTATTGCGCCAGCCATAAGGCCGCATAGCGCTAAGCAAATTTTCTTCATTTTCCTGTAAATTGGTCTAAACGGCCACAAAAGTAGACATTTCTCGCACGAAATCAAAGTTTTTGTGCAAAATCTGTCGTCTACGACTTTGGATTTTTCTTATTTTTCACCCATAGGAGCAGGATTCTGAAAGCGTCAAAAGCACTTGATAACATGCTGTAGTGGGTGAATGTCGAACAAAGTGTAGGGCGACGAAAGGCACATAATAAAACAGAAAGGCACGCTGCAACCACCCGAACTTCTTCCTCATTGGCCGTCCGTAAAGCTCTGCGTCAATTGTATAATAACGCCCTTAATGATTTGAAAATCGGAGAATTATAAGATAAAACATCGATCCATAGCCACCGAAGTTCTTGTTTCTGAGATTTTTCATCACGAGCGTAAGCCCTTTTTATCACGAGCGTAGATCTGTACTTTCACGAGCGTACACTCGTAACATCACGAGGCAACTATGCGCTTTTGCTTCGGGCGAGCGCTAAAGTTTGTGCGATATCGGACATAATAAGATTTTCTCTTTGCATAATTTAGATGTTGGCAGCCATCAGCGCACATTTATTCTTCTCTGAAAAGACTTAAAGGAATCTTTGCAGCCTAGCGGGGTCGCCGTGAATAGATGTAACGAAATAAAAGAGCGGATATAATAGAAAATGTGCTTTATCTCACAATAAAGGATAAAGCGCAAAGGAGGCGAGATGGGTCACTCATCGGTCAGCAATTTGAACTTGGCGTATTTCAACAATAAGTTTTTCGTCCCATTCTGTTCAAAGTCGACCACAGCCTTCATATTGATGCCGCGACCTTCAATGCTGCGGACCACTCCGCGCCCGAAACGCTCGTGAAGTATCGTTGCGCCCACTTGCAATCCATAACTTGCGCTCCCGGCATCTGTGTTTTCCGTCGTTGTAGCGGCTTGCGATAAGCGGCGCAAGCGGCCTTGTTGAACAGTCGTGCGTGAGGAGTCGACTTCAAAGGCGGATGAGCGACGACTAAAAGCCTTATCCGCAACAAAAGATGAGCTTGTAGGCGAATTAAAGTCTGACGGCGCCGGCTTACGGTCAACTTTGGCAGCATCGAACAAGCCCGCCATACGCCCACTATTGAGGTGGCCGAAAGAAGAAAAATCTCTCGCGGACGAATTGACTGTCTTGACATACTTCGGATCAATTTCTTGCAAGAAAATGCTGGGCTCGCGCAATTCAGAGCGCCCATAAATAAAGCGATTCTTGACGTAAGTTATAAAGCAATGCGCCTTAGCCCGCGTAACAGCCACATAGAAGAGCCTGCGCTCTTCTTCTAATTCGCGCGCACTATACTTGGCGGCTGTTCCGGGAAAGAGTCCGTCTTCCAAGCCCGTAACAAAAACGGCCTCAAATTCCAAGCCCTTTGCAGCGTGAACCGTCATCAGCGTCACCTTTGGCTCATCATCATCTTGCTGATCTTGATCTGTCAGCAAAACGGCTTGCGGAAGATAATCGGCTAAAAGGACTACGCCGGTCTCTTGTTCACTCTCAAAACCTTTAATTAAGTTGAGCAACTCCAGAATATTCTCCCACTTACTCAAACCTTCGGGCGTGCGGTCGCCCTGCAACTCTTGCGTGATGCCGGACGCTTCAAGCAGTTCGGAAACTAAATCGTAGACGCCCATCACATCGGCCCGCGCCTGAAAACTCCGTATAAGTTCGGCAAAGGCATAGAGTTTCTCCAAAGTCCGCCGATTCAAAGCGACGCCAAACTTATCGGGCGCTAACAGAACGCTCCACAAAGGCTCGCCATTTCCCCTTGCCGCAGCTATAAGTTTGCTCATCGTCGTCTGTCCGATGCCCCGCGTGGGATAATTAACAATGCGTAGCAAAGCCTCTTCGTCTTGCGGATTGCAAACTACGCGACAATAAGCAATAATATCTTTAATTTCTTTGCGCTGATAAAAGGACAAGCCGCCATAGACGCGATAAGGCAAAGCCGCATTGCGAAGTTCACCTTCAAAGGCCCCACTTTGCGCATTCGTACGATAAAGGATGGCTACTTGGTCTAAACT
>JABZGO010000067.1 GCA_015259305.1 Alloprevotella tannerae
CGTGCCGGCTTGAAACTGTCCTTCGTCAAAGTTGGCATCAAACTCGCCGCGCATATTCAGAAATACATTGATCTTGTCTTGCTTCTTTTCGAGCTTACTGATCATTTCCCACAGCGTACTCTCGCCCTGCGGATAATTCTCACGCGAAGGCTCTTGCGCTTGAACGGATAAAAATACAAACAAGAGTGCGGCGAGCGCAAATATCTTTTTCATCGGTTGTTTTGTTAAAAAAGTAAGGCGACATACTGCCCTTTTGCCGACAGCAACGACAGAGGCCAAGCGCTAACAAGAGGCAAAAGTAGTCAAAAAGTTAACATTCTCAAGAATAGTAAGCAAAGAATCCACCGCCCGGCATTAAATTCATCGCACAAGAATTATTTATTCTTTCAGAATGTAGTTTATCCCAAAGAAAGCGCTAACTTAGCCCCGTAATTAAAAAGAACAATATAAAACTTGAAACTCAATGACTACTGAAAACACGAAAAAGACCCGCACCGAAAGCGACTTGATCGGTGCGCGCGAAGTGCCTTATGAAGTGCTCTATGGCGTACAAACGCTACGTGGTATGGAAAACTTCCCCATCAGCCACTTTAAGTTAAGCCAATACCCGCTCTTCATCAAGGGCCTCGGCGTAACGAAGCTCGGAGCAGTGCGTGCTAACCACAAGCTCGGCCTCATCCCCGACGATATGGCAAAAGCAATCGAGCAGGCTTGCTTAGAGCTCATCGAAGGGCGCCACACAGAGGCTTTTCCCGTAGATATGATTCAAGGAGGAGCCGGCACAACGACCAACATGAACGCCAACGAGGTGATTGCTAACCGCGCTCTCGAACTGATGGGCTGCGAACGCGGCGACTACAAACGCTGCTCGCCCAACGACCACGTGAACCGCTCGCAATCTACTAACGATGCTTACCCGACGGCCATCCACATCGGTCTCTACGAAACGCACCTCCGCTTGCGTCAGCACTTGGAGCAACTGATCGAGGCTTTTGAAAAGAAAGCTGAAGAGTTTGCCGGCGTACTCAAGATGGGCCGCACGCAACTTCAGGACGCTGTGCCGATGACGTTGGGCCAGACATTCCACGGCTTTGCCTCTATCTTGCGCAACGAATTGCCGCACCTCGATGCAGCAGCAGCTGAATTCTTAGTGATCAATATGGGGGCTACGGCAATCGGCACGGGCATTTGTGCCGAACCAAACTATGCGGAAATGAGCACAGCGGAGATCGCAGCCATTACGGGCTACGCTTATCGCCTTTCTGACGACCTCGTGGGCGCTACGTCGGACACTTCTTGCATGGCAGGCTATTCGAGCGCAATGCGTATGGTTGCTTTGAAGATGAACAAGATATGCAACGACTTGCGCCTCCTCTCTTCCGGCCCGCGCTGCGGCTTGGGCGAGATCACGCTCCCGGGTGTGCAACCGGGTTCTTCAATTATGCCGGGCAAGATCAATCCGGTTATCCCCGAAGTAATGAACCAAGTGGCTTACAAAGTGATTGGCAACGATCTTTGCGTAAGTATGAGTTCGGAAGCTGCGCAAATGGAGCTTAACGCAATGGAGCCGGTAATGGCACAATGCTGCTTCGAATCGGCAGATCTCTTGATGAACGGTTTCGACACCTTGCGCACACGTTGCGTAGACGGCATTATCGCCAACAAAGAAGCTTGTCTCGAACACGTACACCGCAGCATCGGTATCGTAACGGCGCTTAACCCCGTCATTGGCTATAAAAATTCTACCCGCATCGCTAAGGAAGCGCTCGAAACGGGCCGTAGCGTCTACGACTTGATCCTCGAGCACGACATCCTCTCCAAAGAAGATTTGGACACGCTCTTCAGACCGGAGAACTTGATCAGTCCGGTTAAATTGGACATCAAGCCCAAACACTAAAAACATACAGGCCGAGCCGCTGCCCGCGCAGTTGCTCGGCCTTTTTATTTCTCATTTGTAATCGGAGCAGCGGCCTCTTTTCGCGTCAGGCCGATGGCCGCTAAGCGACCGGGCGAACTGTCTCCCACCGATCTTGGAAACCGTTTGCCGCGACCTTATTTTCAACGCCGCCAACGTCACAAAGCGGTCAAGACCGACCAAGTTATTTTAAGCCCCACCACATGAAATTATCAGAAGAACGTAGCAGTATGCTCCACGGCGTGTTGCTGATGGCTCTCTTCGCCTGCGCCTCGTTCGCCATCGGCGATTTGAGCTTCGTAAAGCACCTATCTTTCAGTCCGATGATCGTCGGCATTATTCTCGGTATGCTGTATGCCAACTCTTTGCGCAACAATCTGCCCGAAACGTGGGTGCCCGGCATCAAGTTCTGCTCAAAGCGCATCCTGCGCTTCGGTATCATTCTCTATGGCTTCAAACTATCTTTTCAGGACGTCACGGCCGTAGGTTTGCCGGCCATTTGTATCGACGCCATTATCGTCACCTTCACCATCCTCGGCGGCATTCTGCTCGGCAAGCTCCTCAAAGTAGATCGCGACATCGCCTTGCTGACCTCCGTCGGCAGCGGCATTTGCGGCGCGGCAGCCGTCTTGGGCGCAGAATCAGCCGTGCGCACGCAACCATATAAGACGGCCGTGGCCGTAGCTACGGTTGTCATCTTCGGAACAACCTCCATGTTCCTCTATCCCGTCCTCTACCGCAGCGGCATCTTTGTATTACCGCCCAAGACGATGGGCATTTTTGCCGGTTCTACCATTCACGAAGTGGCCCACGTCGTAGGCGCCGGCAACGCGATGGGGCCTGAAGTGTCCAACGTCGCGATCATCGTCAAAATGATCCGCGTCATTATGCTCGTCCCCGTACTGTTTATCATCAGTTATGCGATGGCGCGCCGCGCAATGGCGAGCAAAGCTGAGGGCGGTAAGAGCAAGATCGACATCCCTTGGTTTGCCATCCTTTTCCTCTTGGTTATCGGCTTCAATTCGCTGCACCTGCTCTCCGCAGAAGTCGTAGAATTTATCAATAAGTTAGACACATTTTTACTAACAATGGCCATGACGGCCTTAGGCGCTGAAACGAGTTTCGACAAGTTTAAGAAAGCCGGTTTCAAGCCCTTCCTTTTGGCCGCCCTACTCTTCTGCTGGCTCATCTGCGGCGGTTATTTCTTGGCCAAATATGTTGTGCCGATGATCGGCTAAGCCTAAAAAAGAGCAGCGCCGCACACTTTCGTATGCGGCGCCATCATCTCCATTCCCTCACCACCAAGGTGGGGGATCATTATATATAATTGTGTGTCGGTCTCGTTGGGGAGGAAGCCGTCGGGGGGCTTTCATCTCTTAAGTTGTCTGCTTTGGCGGCCCGCAAGGCTTCATCGGCGGCGGCCTCGGCGGCGCTCTGCGTCATTCAAAATAGAACACGAGCGATACCATATTAAGATGTGCGGCATCAACACTTTCCGTAAAGATGCGCTGAGCGGGATCGGTGAGTTCGGGGCGCTGCTTGTCAAGCACATTGCCCAAGCCGAAATCAAACTTCAATTCGGGCACGAGTTTAAAAAATGGCAGATAGATTTCGCAGCCCATACCTACCTCCAAGCAGGTATTGAGCGCCTTCGTGCGCAGCAGCGAATGTTTGCTCGTAGTCAGATCATAAAAGGGCGCAATGCCGAACATCACGTAGGGGCGATAGTTGTTGAAGCGCGGCGCCGCCACTTTCAGATCGATGGGTAGGCCAATGTAGGTCGACTTCATATCTTGCGACTGCCGCTCGCCCGTACTTAAATCGCGAAAGCTCAAATGCTTACTACCAAACTGCAACTGGGGCAAGGCGCGTAGGGAGACGTAGCGGCCCAAACGCAGATCGCCTAAAATACCCACTGAAAAGCCAAAATTCTGACTATCGTTTTCGGCCATCCACTGCCGCCCCGTGCCGGACTGGATAAAGCCGTTGTTGCGCAACTTCAATCCCTGATCCGCCAGCCCCACGAAGAATCCGTAGTGGAAGCGGCGCTCGTCGATAAAGGGCTGGTGCTGCAACTTCCGTTCTTGGGCAGCGAGCGGCAGGTGCAGGCTTGCGAGGAGCAAACAGGCGAGAAGGAGTAATCGGGTCTTCATATCTGTATTGTGAAGGCCCACTTTGAGCGCTTCATCTTATTGTTCTAAACGTGCGGAGGCGGCGAATATTGCCCGCCGCGCCTTTTTTTACGACCTAATGGCCCAATATCGAGCAAAAAAGTATTGATAAAAGATAAAAAGCAGCGGCCCGAAGCAAATTACCTCGGGCCGCCGTAAGTCGTAAGTCTGACCAATTATTCGCCGGGAGCGATTGCGCCCGTCGGGCAAGCGTCTGCGCAAGCACCACAATCAACGCAAGAGTCAGGATTGATTGAATATTTTTCGCCTTCAGAGATAGATTCTGTCGGGCATTCGCCGATGCACGTTCCACATGCAACGCATTCGTCGCTAATAACGTAAGCCATAGTAATTTTGAAAATTTAAATTGTTGTTATGTAGTTTGTTCCTCTCCGGAACGGGTGCAAAGATACGCATTTCTATTTAATCTCACGTGCTGACTACTTAATTTTTTATCCCGACTCACCATATTTTTCCGCTAAATAGGGCTTCAACGCGTGAGCCAATCTTGCTTTTCAGGGGCGAAATATAGACTGTCAGGCCGCTCTGCCTTGCCGGCTAAGCGTACACTCACGAGCGCAAGCCTTTTTATCGTGAGCGCAAACTGCGAACTCAAAGTTGCAAAGCACCATTTCCTTCTGCTGATCCTTCATAAACCAAGCATCGGGCTTCGCATAGCTATACGAAACAGACCAAACGGAGGCGCAAGGTTGCCGTATCGAAAAGAGAAAAAGACGTTTACTGACCCTTGGCCCACGAAAATCTGTCTGATCAAGTACGGCTGACCTTCCGACTATCGACCTTACGGGCCGAGCGAGCTGGGCGACTTGCACAACGAGAAGGAAAAAGGTAGGCTGCCACTCAACAATCGACTTTAGTAGACTTTCGCCGCTATCTGCTTGCATAATTACCCATCGGAGTAAACATATAGCATATATATGCATCATAAAACTTTACATATGCTACATATATTGACGTCATCAAAAGTCAACAGAACAACTAAAAAGCAGAAATAAATAATGTTTAACACTTAAAATCCAAACAAACATCCCATAAGGATTGACAAAGATAAAATAAAGGCGGATATTTGCAAAATCTGACCAGAAAATGAGAATCTTTCTTTTTATTATTCACTAAAATCATTTCGACCATGACTAGAAGTCTATCTACCCTGATGACGGGAACCCTACTCCTTAGTATGGTTTTTTCCGGAAGTTCGATGGCGCAAGTCGATCTTAGGCAACGCCCGACACACCCTATCGGCGGCGCCAAAGAAAAGATGGAGACGCAAGTCGACCTACAAAAAAACTACCCGGCTTGGGCGCCGGTAAAACTGCGACATTCGCAATCAAACAATTTGCGCACGACATCTATCAACCTGAAACGCACAGCTCAACAGACGAAGAGTACGGCTCTACCCGGACTTTTGGACACTCCGGCTCCAACAACCTTATGGGGCAACGTAATCTACCAAAAATCTTGGGGGGATGAGGAGACGCATTATGGCTTCTACTCATTTTCAACCGCAGCACCGATGGCGCCGCTAAACTTGCTCGCTGAAGATCCTACAATGATTGCCAACGGCGGTAGCGGCGTAGTCAATGGCGTAATGCACACGGTATTTCTGGACCTGAGCCTTTCGATGTGGGGCGTTATCAATGCCTATCATAGGCAGTATGATCCGAGCAGTTGGCAAAGGGTGGCTCCTGAACAGAAAATCGACCTGAGCCTGGCGGCCTTCGAAACGGCGCAGGATCAGACGACAGGAGAGATTTACGGCGAGTTTTATAATTCAGACTTGACGCAACGCGAATTTGGCGTGATCGATTTTGAAAACGAAACGCGTACTACGTTTGGCACAACAACGAAAGCTTACGTCGCACTCGGACTCTCAAGCGACGGTTATCTATATGGTGTAGCTACGGATGGCAACTTATATAAAATAGATAAGACCAATGGCGCAGAAACGATGATCGGATCTACCGGCGTACAAATCTTAGACGCCGAAGGCTCGTACTTCAACCAAAGTGGCGAGATCGACCAGAAGACAAATACGTTCTACTGGGCCAGCGTTGACAACCAGGAGCAGTGTGTCTTATACACGGTCGACCTTACTACGGGGGCGGTGACGAAAGTTTCCGACTTCCCCAATGGCGACGTTGTGCTCGCGCTGACTGTTCCAAAGCCACTAGCCGCACCGGGAGCTCCGGCTGCTGCTGAAGAACTCGGCACCGCGTTTAATCAAGCCTCTCTGAGCGGTAAAGTAAACTTCAAGGCTCCGACTAAAACTTATGATGGCAGCGCGCTGACGGGCGAACTTACTTATCGCGTTTCGCAGGGCAAGAAACTCTTGGCTTCCGGAAAAACACAGCCGGGCGCTGACGTCGCAGCTAATGTTACGGTAGAAAAAGAGGGCATGGTGCGCTTCGTCGTACAACTTGAAAATGCCGCAGGACCGGGCCTCTTCGCTCGTTTGGAGAAATGGATTGGCTACGATGAGCCTAAAGCCATCGAGGGCGCAACCCTCACGATCGACAACACGACCGGAGCAGTAGACCTCACGTGGACAGCACCGACAAGCACAATCCACGAAGGCTACCTCGGCCCGTTGACATACGACGTCGTACGCTATCCGGATTCTACAAAGGTGGTAACGAAAGGGACGAATACGCGGTTTGCGGAAACCTTGCAAAAAGGCGACATGAAGTACTACACGTACGGCGTAATAGCCCACAACGGCACGCAGCAGAGCGTTGAAAGCCTGTCAAACGGCGCTATTCTGGGCGATACGGTCAGCCTGCCATATCTAGAAAACTTCGTAACGCCTGCATCAATGAACCTTTATAAGATAATTGACGTCAACGGCGACGGAAAGACGTGGGACTGGAACCCGTATGCAAGCTGGGAAAAAGGCACAACAGGACAGGCTGCGACGTATCAGTATAATAAAGATATGGACGCCGACGACTGGATGCTGACACCGCCGGTTTATATGAAGCAAGGCTACCTCTATCACCTCACATTCAAAACCAGATCGCGCCTAAATAAATATAAGGAGCGCTTAGAGGTGAAGTTTGGCAAGGGCGACAACGTCGAGGATATGACCAACGAGATTTTGCCACCGACAGAGATTGCTTCGCAAGAATATATCACGTACGAAAAAGATCTCAAGATTGGCGCTGACGGCAAATATCGCATCGGCTTCCACGCAATCAGCCCCAAAGATCAGCTCCTTCTCTACATTGATAGTGTTTTAATCGAAAAGGGAGTAGCACTCAATGCACCCGATACCGTGAAAAACTTCACCATCACGCCCGATCCGCAAGCCGGAAAGAAAGCAACGATTACGTTTACCACACCTACTGTGGACATAGACGGCCAGCCGCTGTCCGGTCTCTTCCGCTACACGGTCGAACGCGAAGGCAAGGGCGTTGTAAGAATGATTGAATACCCCGCTCGCGGCAAGCAATACACCTTTGAGGACGAAGTAGGAGAAAGCGGCTTCGCCACTTACACCATCTATTGCACCAACAAGAACGGCGACGGCCGCAAGCTGAGCAAAAGAGCCTACGTTGGCCTCGACGTTCCGAAAGCGCCGGCCAATGGTCGCTTGACTGACTTACAAAACAGCATCAAGATAGACTGGGATGCCGTAGAAAGAATCGGCACAAACGGAGGCGTAGTACTGCCTGAAAATGTTCTTTATCAAGTTTACAATATTGTTTACGACAGCAAAGGCAAACCCAACGTCGAAGTTTTAGACGAGACGAATCAGACTACCTATCAAATAACTCGCAACACCGAGGAAGGAAGTCAGGAATTTGTCTTCTACGCCCTTTCAGCAAAGAACGATGCGGGTATAAGTACCATCGCAGGAACCAAGGGAATCGTAGTAGGAACGCCTTACACGCTACCACTAGCTGAATCCGTAAGCGGAGGAAAACTAAGTACGCTATGGTGGCTGGAGCGAACGGGCAGCACATCATTTGCTCTTACAGGCGCCCTCACCTACGACAACGACGGCGGAGCATTCGTTTTCAACACGAAAGCCGCAGGCGACGAAGCCTACCTCAACACCGGTAAGATCACGCTTAAGGGTACGAAACATCCGCAGCTGACATTCTACCACTATTCACTTCCCGGAAAGCCCATGAAACTGCAAGTAGAAGTACGCAAGCCCGATAATACACTCGTAAAAGTCGGACAATTCGACTACGCAACCTTTACCGGCGAAGAAGGATGGCAAAAGATGGTCTGCAATCTTGACCCGAATCTATTCGCAAAAGAGCGCTTCATCGAGATCGGCTTCCACGTTATCAGCGGAGAAGCAAAAGTGCCAATCTGCATCGACAACATCAGCTTGCGCAACCTCAACGAACGCGACTTAAAGGTATCGCTTTCCGCACCGGATATGATGATAAAGGGCGAAACGGCCCGCACGACCATCTCCGTGGAGAACTATGGCGCAGAAGCAGTCAACACCTACAAAGTGCGCCTCACGGC
>JABZGO010000068.1:0-242 GCA_015259305.1 Alloprevotella tannerae
TGGTTACACAATAGGTATTAACAGAAGATATCACCGATGCGCCGGGGGCACAGATGTCCGGCAAGTTTCTTCCGTCAGCCAATGTGCCATAGGAAGAGAAACGTGAGATCTCACCGACCGGGAAATCATCGTTCTGGCCTTTTTTGTTATAACCGTAAACAAAACCATCTAACGAAGGCCAGTGGTTACGAACGTTGTAACTACCAACACTAATTACATTGGCTGCACATGCCATATCGCTG
>JABZGO010000068.1:252-8518 GCA_015259305.1 Alloprevotella tannerae
CACCCAACCTTGCTGATCATAGTCGTCAAAATACACAAACTGCGCATCGCCATAAACATCAACACGTTGTCCGGCTTTCTTGCTTTTAATGATCAACCCTAATTTGTATTGACCATCTTTGTTCGTTGTTTGATTATCGCTTGTCAAAAACTGTGCAAGCACATAATAGCGGCCGGTCTCCGGATCTTTCATAGACGCCGCACTGATATAACCATCAAAAGCTTTCGCAAATGTAGAATTTACAACAGCTCCTGTTATGGCATAATCGCCACCTGAGGAATAAGTGATGGGCTGACCATTTGTGTTGGTTGTTACCGGAATACGCACAGCAACCCTATTATCGCGTGCAGCATTTGTAACTACAATCTGCAATTCAAATTCATCAGCATTGTTGCTATAAGCACAGATTTGTCCATTGCGAAGGTTGTAATACGTCTTGCTCGGCGTTTTGAATTCACCCTCCATCATTGGGCGAATAAAAGTCTGAACGGTAGAGTCAGCTTTATCAAAATTCGCCGTCAAAGCGATAGGAGAATCGGCTTCGTTGCCGGCAGCGACACAAATAATGGCTTCTTTACCACACAACGCAAGGAATCTATTCATTATGCTTGTTGAATCGTGTGCCCCAACGTTACTACCTAATGAAAGGTTAATGACACAGGGTTTACGCTTTGGACCTGACAACTTTGCGTAATTGATAATGTCATCCACGCCAAACGCAATAAATTGGTCGCGCAAATCACCACACGAAGCGACAATTTCAGATTCTGTAGCACCACCATAATACAAGTTGGGGACCGTCACATTATAAGATGTATTTTGGTCATCACTCTTTGCAGCAAGAATATTTCCTTTGTATCCACCGGCCATAATACCCAGTGTATGAGTACCATGGAAGTTTGTATAACTATCGCTTGCAAACTCTTCGATAGGATAGGTATCGTCGCGTTGCTGCATGGTGTCAAGTACCGCGCGAGGATAATAGTTCTGATAAAGATAGCCTTGCTTCGTTGTTGTTGTAGCTGTTATCTTACTCAGATATCCGAAACGTGTTGTACCATCGGGCTTTAAGAAGTTAATGTGGTTGGGGTCGATACCTCCATCGACAATACCTGTCACAACTCCCTTACCGGTGTAAGCCTGTGGAAGGTCAACACCTTGGTGGATTTTGTCGATACCTGTAACACGGCGAACAATGTCCATCTTCTGATATACAGGACGTGACAATTCCATGCGTCGTACGCATTTCAACTCCGTAATACGCTCCACATCTGCTGTAGGTAGCGTGACGATAGCAATATTACCACGCACTCTGTGTACTTGAACGCCTTGCGATTTCAGTTCGGCAAGCGCCTGCTGACCATTGAATTCAATCATAGCCATGACATTTTGCTGAACTTGTTTCGGCTGTTCGAAAGTACGTAAGCGGCTATTGTAGGTCGGAATTGATGTATTCCGCATCTGCAATAGCATCATTTGGCTCTGCAAATCGAGCTTTGATTGGCCATATACCGTAGTAGCTATGGCCAAACACAAAGTAGTAAACGTAAACTTTCTCATTATTTCTTTATCAAGATTTTCTTACCATTTATTATATACAAACCTGAAGGTAAATTGTCGCCTTGCACGCGCGTACCATTAAGATGATAAATGGCTGCCTTTTCTTTTGCAGACTGTTGCCAGATGCCTTCCATTCCCGTAGAACCGGTTAGTAGAATATCCAAACGATCGCCATTCTTCAACGTCACTTCGAAGCTGGTTCCTCCTTCATAAGTCGGTTTCACTTTCTCACCATTCAAATTTACAACCATCTTGCTGAGGTCGTTACCATAAGCACCAAACATAAAGGTATTATCGTCGGCAGAGAACATCAGTGTGTTTTCTCCGCTTTGCATAGGAACGGTTGAACGGTCTGAGCGATAGAAATTAAATCCGTAATTGGCAAGACTAATATCGTCGATATACACAATGGCTTTCTGGTCGCGCACGATTGCTGACGTTGTTACATCTATCTGCATGCCTTCCGTGAGTTTTATCTCATAAGTTCCATCGCCGCCGGCTGTCATGGCTGTGCCATTTACTTTCAGCGCTTCTATCTTGCAGCCACTATTTGGCTTTATCTGAATCATGCTACTTACTTCGTTCAGTTCGATCGTGTTTTCGCCATCTTTAATCGTTATGACTTTGTTATTATAGCTACTGCCTTGATATACGGTGATGTTTTCGGCTTTATCTACGTTCAATGTTGCTTTAATGGTAGCATATTTGTGGGCCTGAATATCGAAAGTTGTTTCAGCTTTCACAAGATATTCGAAGGTTCCATACACGCTTGTAACTACATTATTGACTTTAAATTCGTCTAAGGCGTAGTTTGTTTTGTCGAAGGTAAGTGCGAGTTTTGTTCCGGCCTTCACGGTAAAGTTGGCATCGGCGAAGTTGGTCACCTCTTTACCATCAGCTGTAACCTTACTGAGAATAGCTTTAACATCTTCGCTTGAAAAATTGAATTTTACAGGGCAGTCTACATCCGGATAGTTAGCGGTAATAACGACTACGCTTCCTTCTTTGGGGGTTACAAAGAACTGATTGCCTGAACTGTTTACTTCTACTCCGTCGAGTGTAACTTTATAAAGTGGCGCATCGCCATAATTGGCATTGCCTATGGTTAACGTTTTCTCTACGTTGGGGATCCATTTCACCGTATTGTCACCATCTTGCAAACTTACTACGGAGTGCGACTCGTAGCGTTCCATCTTTACTTTTGCAGCATGATCGACTTTAACGGTGCAAGATCCGGTGCGTGCATCGGCAAGTACGCCCGACTTTACCGTAAAGGTAAGGTTGGCGTCGGCATCTGATAAATAAATATTGCAGGTCGTAAGACCGGAAATGGATTGTTCTACAAACTCGCCGTCTTTGTTGGGCTTATAGACTCTCTTTAAATAAAAGCCATCTTTGGCTTCTATCTGAACAGAACCATACTGTGGGACGGTTAATTTGTTCACACCATTCACGAGATTTGCGACCGGTGCATAATTAACTTTCACCATCACTCTGCTGGCATCGTCGATATCTAACTTAATAGATATATCCGCCATAGCATTCATTGACGTTAGTGCCATCAGCACTAAGACAAAGGCATAGTAGATTTTCTTCATGCGCTTTAAAATTAATATTATCTATTGTCTAGTTTAAAATATCTCGGAGGAGATTTTACTTCGGTATGCTTTAACCCGCAAGATTCAAGCAATAATACCACCTTACTTCTGAATGCTTCGCCAAGCTTCTTATCTTTACAAATCGCGCTCAAAGATACAAAAAGAATCTCACAACCAAAATTATATTCGGTTTTTTGTGGTCTCCTACGGATGTTTTTCTGTCAATTTGGAAGGTTTCTCGCTCGCTTAAGAGGATAGAATCCTCCAAAAGAGGAGGGAGTTACCCGTACGTGTTCGAGGAATGCTCAAAGCTACAACCATACCTACTCCAATGACGAAGACGAAAACCATTACATTGTTCTCCAGGGTGCTCATTGACAAAGAGAGCACATTCTTGCTTAGAGAAAAGTGCCTACTAAAACACGAATAATTTCATTTATTCCTGATTCACTATATACAAGTTCAGAAATAAATGACGACTTTTGTGAGCGTGTAAGTCCCATTGTTACTTTCCTTTTTGTTTTGTAATTACAAAGATAAGAGCGAAGGAGATTACACACTTTTAAGATAGAATCGAACTTTATCAAGAAGATGAGACTTTTAGGTGTGAACCTTTTTAAGTCAAAATCATCGTTTCCTACCCTTCCATAAAAAGGTACGGATATTTTACGGGAAAGATTATGTACACTATATTGATTTTACAATACCCCTTTATCCGCTTTGATTGAAAAGGCAATAGCATCTTTCTTGCAAAAATAAAGAGCTGTATTCCCCAAACGTGCGCAACATTTTGGGGAACACACGCTCTACATATAGCTTAGCAACAATCCCAACTATACAAACATTTCGCAAAGTCAAGATGCTTCAGTTGCTCTTTTGTGGCAAAGAAGTTGCCCACGCCCGAGTCGCCCCAAAGAATTTGGTAGTCCTCATCACCATAGTAAGAGTCGAGCTGAAACAATAATTCAGTATAGTGTTGCAGTGACTCGCAAGTGCGTGGGTCTGACTGCGTAAAGTATCCATAGCCCCCTATTTGCGTATGCTTTTCAATCTCAAGCGCATCATAGAGTTCACCGAAAAGATCTTCGTCTATATCATTGATCTCACAAAGACTTCCCACTTGCTGTTCGGGAAAATGCGAATTCCACTTTTTCACAAAGACAGCTCCGGCACGATAGTCGAATAACAGCGGCCATTGCTTCTCCGACTTAAAGGCCATAGACAAAGGAGTATCGGTCATAATGGGCGTACACAGATCTCCGTCTTCGTCACCCTTTGGTTTGTAAAGAGTAGTCAACTCTTGCTCAGAGAAGTGGTCTTCGATCGTAGGATAATACAAGACGCGTTTATTTATATCGGAGCAAGGGTTTTCATAGTCATTACCCATATCATAATCGCCACCAAAAATCCAAAACTGTACGATGCCTTTCTTTGGATATATAGCGTTCTCGGGCAACTCTTCGCAGTTTATCTGTGCCAGAAACATCAGTTGTTCGCCCTTATCATTGGTTGGAATACAAGCTGATTTTGGCAAATAGAAGTGTCCGCCTACCTTACTCTGTGTAATTCCCACCATCGGGTTAGCCGTTAGCTCTATCTTGATTACGTCGAGAAGTGCCTCTTTCTTAAAATCTTCTATAAATGCATTTAGCTTTTCTTTCATTGTTTTGCCTCCTTCATTGTTACTTACTCATTGTCGGCTCAATATCATAGATCATTTTCCCCGCGAAGAAGATATTCATCACACAGTGTACAGGGACTTGATCCGTCCAAAGCCAGCCTTGGAATACAGCCATACCCCAATTGTAGGTTTCGTGGATAATCTCAAACTCACTACGCATATATTTGCTTTGATATGTTTCAAAATCTATACGCTTGCCTTGAAAATCATCTAACAGCGTATCGCTGAACACAAGTACATCTACATCATCTATGTCTACTTGCTCAAAAATGATTTGTGCTTTATGAGTGTGTTCTGCACCTTCATCATAGGAAAAGATATAATCAAAATGCAATATCAGACTTCCGTCCTTATACTCCATCTCCCTGATGCGTGCATCGTGAAGCGAGTATTTGAAATATGCGCCAAAGTCTCTTGCTATTTTCATCTTTACAGCCAATTGTCTGCCCTATATCCTTGGTCGTATATTACTGCACGTCAACTTCCGCAAACTACGTAAAACATAGGAACTTCATGCGCTGTGTAATCAGAACTACTACCCTCATAATCTATTCCTTCAAAAAATACGTGGTCGCCCAGCTCTTTATTAGCCATCAGCTTTTGCAGTTTCCAGACTATCTCCTGTACAGAAAAAGACTTTCCATTATCGGCTTTCAAATGCGCCCTGATATCTACCTGCCACATACCATCTTCTTTTTCCTCTTCAAGAAGTTCTTCATAGTCATCAGTCAGACATTCATTATCATAGAGTTGCTCCAAGCTTTCTATCCACGCCTCGTATGTAACAAGTATTTCCGCTTCTTCTATTGGTGCGTTACATTCCGTTTCTCGCCAGTTCTCGCCAAGTCTTTGCGCCATCTTTTCATTGAATTTTGCCTCAAATTCTTCTGCTGAATAATCGTGCTTATCAAAAATCCAATTTACGTCAAACAGATTATTATATTTGTGCTGCTGATCATTAGCAGGCGCTTCCGGCGCAACATCTTCGTTCTTGTATTTCTTATAATGCTCGTATACCAGCGGCGTTTGCGATTTATATTTCTCTAAAGCCCCAGACAGCAAACGAAATTCTACAAGTTCCATACACCATTCTATAACCTT
Source organism: Alloprevotella tannerae (assembly GCA_015259305.1). Lineage (GTDB taxonomy): Bacteria > Bacteroidota > Bacteroidia > Bacteroidales > Bacteroidaceae > Alloprevotella > Alloprevotella tannerae_B. The sequence goes on from JABZGO010000068.1 coordinate 6,193, forward strand.
TTCATCCTCGGCCTTTTCGATAGCCTTTTCAAACATTTCCAAGGCCTTTAAGTTGTCGGCTTCCGAATTATGGGGAAAGCATCGACTCGCATAAGAATAGCCATAACGGTAATACCATACTGCTTTTCTCTCTTCCTCAGGAATCATATCCATGATTCTCATCGCCTCGTTTTCCTGATTATTGTTGTTGTAAGACCTAGCCAGCATACCCATAAGTTCAGCGCTCAAATTCTCGATGCCTACATAGGTGAGCAATTCTATCACGCGCTCTTCTTCCTGCATCTCTTGAAGGAACTTTATGGCAAGGCATTTTTGGTTTTCATCTAAAAGCGCAAAGTCTTCATTTTCCATTTCTGTGGCATCTATGGTAAGCCCTTTGATAAAGTCTTCAAAGGTATCCGCCAAAACGCCGATATGATAATCGCTCTCTTGATCTACTACGACCACTTTGGGCTCGCCATCTTTTCCGCACTCCCTATAATCAAGAAAAATCATATCGTGACCACCCGAAATGGTATCGGCCACGGCAATGCCAATATTAGGATAGCCCCACTCCGATATCATAAATGCGCTTCCCAGTTCGCCGCAAAGCGAATGGCGTTTTGTTCTGTCTATGCCGAATATACCGGTAATGTTTATTTCATAATCGTCTGTAAGAAATACACGTAGTACAGGAATACCCCCGTTGTGCTTTTTGATGAGTTCGATATAGGATTGCGGCAGTTTGTAGCCCAATTCTTTTTCTATTTCCGATATTTCTTCGTCCGTAGGCGCTTTGCCTATATATGCTTTCTTCGCATAATCACTATCGTTCCAAAAGTTTGTCCAATCAAAGTTTTCAAATGGTTTCATATCAATTCCTCTTTATTTGCTTATACTTTAGATTTATCCCGTGTTGCTTCAGTGTACAAGTACACCGACAAACACATTTTTTTACATTATGAATAACAACGACTCAACTCTCCCAAGACACGCCGTTTACTTCTCCCTTGTCATCAAAGGCAACACATAATATCTCATCACTCTCTTCAGGTAGAATCATAAAATCTATGGTAATGCTATGCTCATCGCTATCTATCCACAGATTTATAGCTGTTACCGTCATTTTCGAGACAAACTCAGCAATCTCATCAGGTAAGTTTGCATCTTCACATTCTTCGAGATGGAAGTCCATATAGTTTCGATCCTCTTTCAAGGTTTCTATCAACGCTTGGGTAGCTTCCTTAATATGGTCTTTGCAATTTTCTAAAAAGAGCGCGAATCTGTCCAAGTCCTCTTCTTTCACGTCCGCGCCTTGGTCATACCATAAGGTTACGTTTATGCCATCAACTTGACCTTCCCAGACTTCTTCGACATCGTCGTTCGCATCGAAACTCACTTTACCAAAATATTTGTGCTCAAATGTTTGCATTTTTCTGTTTCCTTTTACTTAACCATCCATTGAACGATCAAAACAATCATATATTCCGTCTACTTCAAGGGCGATAATACAATCTTTTTCTATGTTGTGCGCCACGTAAGTGATCATTGCGCCAAAAGCTGAACGCCTAAAACAGGTTTGCCTTATAGCTCTACCCTATTTTTACTTCACGCTCGTGACGGCATCGTCGCAACGCGATTTTTTAATAAATCGTGGCCATCACATGTCCGTTTTTAGCCAGCACTTCCCGATAAAAGTCTTTGAGGTTTTGGAAGTAATCGCTGATTTCTTCTTTCAGTTCCTCTTCTTCATCATCGTAATCCCAAATATTGGGGTAAAGCTCTGCCTTTTTGCACGCTTCCATACTGAACTTTTCCATAGCCCCGTCTATGTCGAATGCTTCCAAAGCTGAAAGAATCTCGGCAACCCGTGTCTTTTCCGTATAAGCAATGAAATCCTCTATATCTTCGAGCGAACGAACCCCAACCACGGCTTCACTTAAAGGATCGTTGTCTATCGGCTCGCAAGCGGATACACCGGTAAGTACAAAATGGAGTGCGTCCCACATTTTATCAATGTCTAAGAGCAACTCGGGTTCTTCTCCCCAATCCTCCAGTTCTTCAAGTAACTCTTCACTATCGCCATTGAAATTCTTCAGACTGTTTAATTGCTGATCACTTATACACTGATAGCATGCAATCATTCCCATGTGTTTTCTTCTTTTAAGTTTATAAACTTGTATCAAATTGCCTACAAATTGCCCTACACCATTGAAGCGCAAGACTTTCTTTTCTCTGTAAGCCTATCACTTCCCACAAAATTCGTCCTTTTCATGCAGAAAGACGAAGAAAATCTTTGAAAACTGACCTCTATGCAGAGAAATTAACTCTCAAGCCCCTCTAAAGC
>JABZGO010000069.1 GCA_015259305.1 Alloprevotella tannerae
CTACATTAGCGACATATTCTCCTCAACAGAAGGCATCCCGCTCGGCAAATACGCCATAAAAGTACGCATGCGGCGCGCCCGTCAGCTGCTCCGCACGACGCACGACTCCGTTGCCGACATCGCATACGCCTTAGGCTATACGTCGCAAACCTATATGAGTACACAGTTTAAGAAGGAAACGGGCCTCTCGCCCTTGCAATATCGCAAGCAAAGTCAAGAGTAAGTCTACTTCTCAACTTCGGTTCAGGCCGACTCATCACATATTCGGAGAGACAAGTTGAATGCTTCGCATCCACGCCTTTAGCGAGCATTCAAACTTGTCTCATTTTTTTACCTTCCCGATTGCGGACATAAACAGCCTTATTTTTCACAAATTAGGCCGAAAATAACCCCTTAGGGTTAGTCTTTTGGCAGAGCAGGGTTAAAGCGTCGAGCGCTTTAACCCTGTTTAATGCAACATTCCTTTGAGCAACCCCTTAGGGTTGGTCTTTCAAAAACATCCGCAAATCGAAACACAACGAAAAACGACAAACACCGAATCAAACAAATTACGACTCACGTCGTTGGTGGCCGGGTTGCCGCTTCGCTCCTCAACCCTGCCACGGACAAAGACCAACCCCTGATGGGGTTGCACGCGCCGGGTATCAACTCATCCGGGGTTAAGCCACTTCGCGCCTTAACCCCGGCCTGCCAAAAGACCAACCCCGATGGGGTTGTTGGGGCTACTTAACGACAATATTAAAATGAGATATTATACAACCAACGTCAAACCTGCCAAAAGACCAATTGAGATAACCTCACATGCAGTACCCACTAATGATGGTAGAGAATAATCTCAATACACCCAACGTAGATGCTATAAAAGATCAATTGCGACAACATTATATGCACTACCCGCTGATAATGGTAGAGGTAAATCTCAATACACCTAACGAAAATGCCACGAAAGACCAATTACAATAACCTTGTATGCACTGCTTAACAACAATAATTAACCTGAAGCCCCTTCTCGCCGAAAATAACCCCTTAGGGTTGGTCTTTTGGCAGAGCAGGGTTAAAGCGTCGAGCGCTTTAACCCTGTTTAATGCAACATTCGTTTGAACAACCCCTTAGGGTTGGTCTTTCAAAAACATCCACAAATCGAAACGCAACGAAGAGTAACCAAAATGTACATCGGAAATTGCCTTTTCACCCACCAAACCTTTGACTTACAAACACACAACAATCGACTTTAAACGAATGCATGCCCACGACAAACCTTTTTCATCACGAGAACAAACCTTTTTCATCACGAGCGCAAGACCTTTTCATCACGAGCACAAACCTTTTTTGTCGTGATAAAAAAGGTAGAGACCCGATTGGCATTGCGCGAAAAAGCAGGAGAGCACGCAATAAGTTGCGGGCGAATTGTTTGCTTATCGCGTTTGCCTCCACAAAATGGGCGAGAGGAAGAATGGAAAAAGCGCTTGTGAGCGATGCGCGGCCGTACTATCGCCTAACGATTAAGGATGGAAGCAAGCGGCGAGACTTCGCAGAAGGCGAACGGCGAAATGAGGAAGTCGATAAGAGGGCCGCCAAAATTCTATGGCCTATCTTGCAGCCGGAGCAGCGAAAATCTGAAGTTGAAATTAAGAAATAGCACGAAAATCTTCTTTAAGTAGTCCTAAAAATAAGCCCATAAAAAGCCTACAGAACGCGCCCGAAAAGACGCAAAGAGGGCCGAAAACCTGCGCGGTTAGGCAGGAAGAAAAGCAGAAAAAGCGAAAAGCGAATCTTTAAATAGACGTGTTAAGTTTTCTAAAATGGCAAACTTTCGCTCATTTTGAGGGCTTTGTAAAATTCTCAATAAATATAGTCGAGCATCGTTGGAGGAATCCAATTTCTTACTTACATTTGCAACGGAAAAGACGATACGGGTCTTGAAAATTGAAGTGGAAACACCGCCGAAAACGATCCGAATCGATCCTTGGAAGGCCGACGTAGAAAAAACATAAAGCTCGAAGAAACAGCACCTTATGCTTGTCATTCGAGAAACAAATCGGCGCCTTCTCCACGCCTGCTCGAGGCCCTACGCAGGTAAACGCTCGCTGAGCAACAGCACAGCATCGACAGAAGAAAGAAAACGCAAACTTATGGTAGCGAAACAGGACGGCCTGCGTAAGGCTGCCGGTAAAACTGCCCATAGCAACAATATAACACGAAAACCTATGTGTACAGAAAATTTCATCATTACCAAGCGCGACGGCACCACAGAACACTTCTCGCTGGATAAAATTAAGAGTGCGATTCTCAAAGCTTTCACCTCGCTGCATCAACCGATCGATGCGCAAGGCTTGCAGCGCATCGTGGAGCACCTGCGTTTTTGCAACGGCATGAGCGTTGAAGACATTCAGAACCAAGTGGAAGTGGCCCTGATGTCGGAAAAGCACTTCAAGGTAGCCAAAGCTTTTATGCTTTATCGCCAACAACACACGGAGGATCGCGACGTGGCCGAGCGCCTAAGCTTTATGTTCGACTACTGCGATGCGGCCAATCCGGCCACCGGCTCAAAGTATGACGCCAACGCCAACGTCGAAAACAAAAATATCGCGACGCTGATCGGCGAATTGCCCAAACGGAGCTTCATCCGCCTCAACCGTCGCCTCCTGACAGACCGCATCAAGCAGATGTATGGCAAGGCTTTGGCCGAGCGCTATCTGTATCTGCTCGACAACCACTTTATCTATAAGAACGACGAAACCAGCTTGGCCAATTATTGTGCAAGTATCACGATGTATCCGTGGCTCCTTAACGGAACGATGAACATAGGCGGCAACTCTACGGCACCGACCAACTTAAAAAGTTTCTGCGGCGGCTTCGTCAATATGGTGTTTATCGTCTCCTCCATGTTGTCGGGCGCTTGCGCCACGCCGGAGTTTCTGATGTACATGAGCTATTTCCTCCAGCAGGAATACGGCGAAGACTTCTATCTGCGCGCCGACGAGGTCGTAGACCTTTCCAAGAAGCAGCGCACGATGGACAAAATCATTACGGATTGCTTCGAACAAGTAGTCTATTCCATCAATCAGCCGACGGGAGCGCGCAACTTCCAAGCCGTATTCTGGAATATCTCTTATTATGATAAGAACTACTTCGAAAGTATCTTTGGCGATTTCCGCTTCCCCGACGGCCAAAAACCTTCTTGGGACGCCCTGAGTTGGTTGCAAAAGCGCTTTATGCGTTGGTTTAATGCGGAGCGCACGCGCACGGTCTTGACTTTCCCGGTCGAAACGATGGCTTTGCTTTCAAAAGACGGCGACGTACTCGACAAGGAATACGCCGATTTCACGGCCGAAATGTACGCTGCGGGCCACAGTTTCTTCACGTATATGAGCGATAACGCCGATTCGTTGGCTTCTTGCTGCCGCTTGCGCAATGAGATTCAAGACAACGGCTTCAGCTATACGCTCGGTGCGGGCGGCGTATCAACCGGTTCGAAGAGTGTGCTGACGATCAACTTGAATCGCTGCGTGCAACAAGCTACTCGCGAGGGCTTGAACTACACGGAATATTTGGCTTCGATCGTAGATCTCGTACATAAGGTGCAATTGGCTTACAATGAGAACCTGAAAGCCTTGCAGGTGAAGGGTATGCTTCCGTTGTTTGATGCCGGATATATCAACATTCAGCGCCAATACCTGACGATTGGCGTCAACGGTATGGTCGAAGCGGCAGAAAGTTTGGGCATACAAATCTCCGACAACAAAGAATATGAGGAGTTTGTCGGCAGCATTTTGGGCCTTATCGAACAGTATAATAAGCAATATCGCTCTAAGGATGTGCTCTTCAACTGCGAGATGATTCCGGCTGAGAACGTGGGCGTGAAGCACGCGCGCTGGGATCGCGAGGCCGGCTACTTCGTGCCGCGCGACTGCTACAACAGCTATTTCTACATTGTGGAAGATCCGAACACGGACATCATCGAAAAATTCCGTCTGCACGGCCGCCGCTACATTGAACACTTGACGGGCGGTTCTGCGCTCCACATGAATTTGGATGAGCACTTGGGCGAAGCGCAATATCGCCAACTGCTCCGCGTGGCAGCTAAAGAGGGATGCAATTACTTCACGTTTAACATTCCTAACACGCTTTGCAACGAATGCGGAACGATTGATAAGCGCCACTTGGAGGAATGTCCGCACTGCCACAGCCATAATGTCGACTACTTGACGCGTGTGATCGGCTATCTCAAGCGCGTATCCAATTTTTCCGTTGATCGCCAGAAAGAAGCGGCACGCCGCTATTACTCGCTCAACCCTGAGAAGGTAAAACAATAAGGCAAACGAAAGCGGAATAGGACCGGAAGAAAAATCGTCCTTACGCTCTATATATAATAATGTATCGGAGCGGAAGCACAGCGCACCTCGACGGCGCCCGCTTCCGCTCCGATAAGATAAAAGTAAAGTTCGATCAAAAATCGACGGACATCTTATGCTGAAATACGTTAACTACGATATTGTTTTTCAAGAGTTCCCCGACGAAGTAACGCTTGCAATCAACCTCTCGCTGTGTCCGGTCTGCTGCCCGGGCTGCCACAGTCAATTTTTGCAGACGGACGTGGGCGAATTGCTCACGCCGGAGCGGCTGCAAGCTTTGATCGACTCGTATGATGGGGAGATTACTTGCGTAGGATTGATGGGCGGCGACAACGATCCGGCGGCGGTGGGCGAACTTTTTGCGCTTGTGCGCCGCGTCTATGGGGATAAGTTGAAAACGGGTTGGTACTCGGGGCGGGCGCAGTTGCCCAAAGATTTCAATCCTCGATTGTTCGACTACGTAAAACTGGGCCCCTACATCGAGGAGCGCGGCCCGCTCAAAGCGCCTACAACCAACCAGCGCCTTTATCGCTTCGTCGAGGGGCAACAAACGGACATCACCGCGCGCTTCCATAAACATTGAAAGCGGCTAAGCAGACTTTATTGACCGCGTGCAGGCTTTCATCAAGCGGCCCGCAAGCTGTTCACCTATAACAAACGCCGCCCGTTCTCTTGAGCGGGCGGCGATCTTTATTTCTTAAAGTATTTGCCAATGATGGGCAAACGCTTGATCGGGAAATCGTGGTAAAGAACGTGAGCAATATAAAGGAGGATCAACACCGTATTGAGACTCATCGTGAGCCAAGCGCTCCAAGCAGCCGGCTCCAGTTGCATCAGCGTAAAGAAGAAGGCCGTGAGCAGCACGTAGCCAGCTATGCTCTTCAGAGGATACTTGATCGGATAATATTTCTGACCGACAAAGTAACTCAAAATCGTGGCTACGCCGTAGCCGGCCACACCACCCCAAGCGCAAGCCATATAGCCGAAGCGCGGTATGAAGAGGACGTTGACGGCTACTAAGACGGCACAACCCGCAAAGGAGAAATACATGCCGTAAATCGTTTTGTCGACAAGCTTGTACCACAAGGAAAGGTTGAAGTAAACACCTAGCAGGATGCCGGCAACCATCACGATGGGCGTCACGCGCAAACCTCCCCAATAATCGGGCGCAATAATGTGCTTGAAAAGCGGCAGATAGGCGACGACAACCAAGAAGGCGAGCAAGGTAAAGATGATAAAGTACTTCATCGCCGCGGCGTAGGTCTCCTTACTATCGCGGTCGTGACTCTTACTGAAAACAAAGGGCTCGTAGGCATAGCGAAAGGCCTGCGTAATGAGCGTCATGATCATCGCAATCTTCACGGCTGCACCGTAAATACCCAGTTGCACGTTAATCTCTTTCCCAACGTGGGTGGTGACAAAGGGGAAGATGATCTTATCGGCCGTTTGATTGAGGATACCGGCAACGCCTAAGGCCAATATAGGCCAACTGTAGTGCCACATGCGTTTGGCCAAAGCTTTATCAAAGACCCACGGGAAGCCGGTCAACTCTTTGTAAAAGAAGAAGGTGACGGATGCTGTGCAGAAGAGGTTGATGTAAAAAGCCCAAGCTAAATCTAATTGTCCGTCGTAGAAACCACTTACCAATGGGTGCCCCCAATCTTGGGCGTACAACCAGGGAACAAGGAGGAAGTAGGCCAAGTTGAGCAGGATATTGAGGAAAATGAAGAGCAACTTTAGGGCGGCAAACTTAATCGGGCGATGGTTGCGCCGCAGATGTGCGAAGGGCACGCACTGAAAAGCATCGATGGCAACGCAGACAAACATTGTCCCGACATACTCGGGATGGTCCGGATATTGCATCCAGGCTGAGATGGGTTGCAGGAAAATCAAGACGAGCACAACGAAAGCCAGACAGACGCCGCCCACCATCAGCAGTGTGGTAGAATAGACGCGCTGCGGGTCGTCTTTCTCGTTGGTTGAGAAACGAAAATAGGTCGTTTCCATACCGAAAGTCAGCAGCACGAGCAGCAAAGCCGTGTAGGCATAGACATTCGTTATGACGCCGTAAGCGCCGGTCGAAGCCGCCATCTTCGCCGTGTAGAGCGGCACGAGCAGATAATTGAGAAAGCGACCGATAATACTGCTCATCCCATAGATGAACGTATCCTTGGCCAATGATTTCAAATTGGGCATTGTCTCGTATGTGTTATAGTTTGTATAGCGCCGTAGCTTGTAGCAACTTGTTTGGTCGGGATAGTGGCAATACTTGGGCGCCTAACTTGTAGCAAAGAATAAATAGCAAATACCTATGGCGGCAATGACGCCGGCTAAGTCGGCCAGCAGACCGCAAGCCACGGCGTGGCGCGTATGGCGCACACCGACGCTGCCGAAGTAGACCGCAAGGATGTAAAAGGTGGTATCGGTAGAGCCTTGAAACACGCAACTCAAGCGGGCCACAAAGGAATCGGCGCCGTAAGTGTTCATCGCGTCGACCATCATCCCGCGTGCACCGCTCCCGCTCAGCGGTTTCATCAGCGCCGTCGGTAGCGCGCCAACCCAATCTGAAGGCGCACCCGTCCAAGCCACGAGTTGGCGCAACCCATCAATGAGCCAATCCATCGCTCCCGAAGCTCGGAAAACGCCGATCCCTACCAGCACGGCTATCAAGTAAGGAATGATGCGCACAGCCGTAGAGAAGCCCTCCTTAGCGCCTTCTATGAAAGCATCGTAGACGTTGATTTTTTTGCGTATACCGGCCAAGATGAACAGAATGATAATGAGCAAAAGCAGGACATTGGCTGTCGTACTCCCCGCAATGTTCATCGTCGCCGCGTCCATCCTGCTAAAGATCCAGACAATCGAAGCCATAAAGATCGACATCCCACCCAGCGTCAGCAAGAGTGTACGATTGAAAAGATTGATTCGCTGATAGAGCGACGTAATAATAATGCCGGCCAGCGTAGAAACGAAGGTGGCCAGCAGGATCGGCACAAAAATATCCGTAGGTTGGGCGGCGCCACACTGAAACCTATACGTCATAATACTTACCGGAATTAACGTGAGGCCGGAAGTGTTCAAGACGAGAAACATGATCATCGGATTCGACGCCGTATCCTTTTTGGCGTTCAATTCCTGCAAGCCCTCCATCGCCTTAAGTCCCAACGGCGTCGCCGCATTGTCCAAGCCGAGCATATTGGCGGCCAGATTCATAAAGATATTGCCCACGACGGGATGCCCCTTGGGCACGTCGGGGAAGAGGCGGGCAAAGACAGGACCAAGCAGACGGGCCAGCGCATTGACCACGCCGCCCTTTTCGCCCACTTTCATAATGCCAAGCCACAACGAGAGTACGCCGGTCAGTCCTAAAGAGATTTCAAAACCCTGCTTCGACGTATCAAACGTAGACTGCATAATGGCCGGAAACACCGTAAAGTCGGCAAAGAAGATCAACTTCACCAATGCCACGATAAAAGCAATGAGAAAAAAGGCAATCCAGATGTAATTGAGTACCATAAGTGTGTGTTCAAACAACGTGCAAAGTTACGTAATCTACACAAGAAACGGCTTATTCTGCCACTTATTACTATAAAAAAGCGGCTATGCGCCCCTTTTCAGCACAAAGCTACCCCCGCAAGGACAAAAAGAGGATGTGTCAAAATAGACACACCCTCCAAGCTTAATTGCTACCGGCTGCCTTAAGGCGGCCTTTCTTACCGGCTACGAGAGCCGTCGGTGGTTAACCTAACGAATGTAAATTTCTAACTCGTTATAAATTTTCTTGCAACGGGTTGAATATTTCAATGTTTCTCACCCTCCTTTATCCAATTAGGCTCCCTCCCCCTTTACTTCCCTTCGGTCAGTGACCGTTGGTTCGGGGAGGGTCGGGGTGGGGCTTTTAGGACTACTCGAACCCGCTGACCCTGTGCCCGTAGTCGCGGCGGCCGTAGCTGCCCACGCTGACGTAGCCACTGTAGAAGTACAGGTTGTACGCGTAGTTGCTGGACCCAGGGAGAGCACTTGACGACCAATAGAAGCCGTGGTCGCCAACGTTGCGCAGCTGACCAGAGAAGTAGTAACC
>JABZGO010000006.1 GCA_015259305.1 Alloprevotella tannerae
ACTCAACTCCGTCAGTGCCAAACGAAATCGACTAATGGTGCTGTGGTTGGGTGAGACCGCTTCCATCTTCAACCCCAAGAATAGGGAAAAGGTGATTGAATCATTGATGCGCTCCTCCAAAGCATATTCACTCAGGTTGTACCAGGTCTCCAAAAGCAATATCTTGAATAAGATAATCACGTCATAAACCGGGGCGCCAACGGCATTTTGTCGCTTCGTGTATTTCTTGTTGATAGCGTCCTAATCGGACGCCAATCAATAAGCCTGTCAATCTGATTGAGAAAGTCGTTTTGAGCTTTGCGACAACGCCTTGAAAAAAGAAGTGTGTCTGCAACTGTTACAATGAAAAGCAAAGCGGTACTTGTTTTATATTTCAAGTAATTTGCATCTTTTCATGAGATAATTGAGATTTTAAACGAAATAAGGGTTATATAATTATGTTTAGTGATAGTCTGTTTCGAGAAAGTCAGCTACTGAGGCGGGAACATATAGATCTTTTAAATCATCACCATCATTTGTTGAGATAGTTCCTCCCGCATTCCCATATTGAGCGTTTATTTTTCCGAGTGGATTATCTATGAAAGAGCGTTTAGCTTTCAAATAGTTTATACGCGTTATATGTTCATAATCATTAGCAAGATAAACAGGCGAAATAAGCTTGGTCGTTTGCTGTATTCCGGTTGCTATAAAACTATATTGCCCACCTTCTGCTTCGGCTTTAAGTATCAAGCCGGGAAGTCCATCGAGCTTCCAGGGGCCGTTTTGTACAGGAATTTCCGGAGTGAACCACGCAGTCCATTTCCTCCCGTGGTAATCAGTGATAGCCATGATACACTCATATCCCAAAATAATATTGGTAGAATCGCATATTTCCCATTTCCATGGAGTTATCAACTCTACATAAGTAAATTTTTCAAGTCCGGCTGTGTCGTAATATGTCAATTTGTTGTTAGCAAAAGATTTGATAACGTATATAGTGCCGTCGGGTTTAGGAATACCATCTAAATTATCGGCGTTGAGGGCAGCCCTTGATATTTCAGTCAGTTTTGTCTTGCCCTCTGGCGTAGAACTCAGCGAGTCAATATATTCTGTAATCGGAGAGTAGAATTTCGATTCTGTTATATTTGCTAACAGAATATACTTGTTTGTCAAATCTGTTTTACCATCTGTCAAATTTGGATGATGGGCCACGTAACAGACTTCGATATGAGCGGTCTGTGCTGTTACTGCTATTGCAATAAAACATAAAGCAATGAATGTAATTCTCTTTTTCATTTAGGTATATATTTATTTTCTTAGCGTTATTGAGAAAAGTAACTGACGACCACGGAGCGCGTGTTGGCTTTCAAAAGATGACAGTTGCGAGTATGTAGTGTATCTATATTGTTTGTTGTTGAGGATATTGGTCAGCGATGCCGACAGTTGAATCTGTTTGGTTGGCTTGAATATCAGCTTGGTATCAAGCATCATAGTATTCTTGAATGTCCCCTCTGTTAGTTCATTGTGATAATGTTCTCCGCTAATCTGCCATTGCCATTTGGAGCGTGGTGTGAAATTAAGACTCAGCTTGTTTAACATAGCGGATAGCCAGGGTGCCGACGTGCCGTTCATAGTCAGACGATTGCTGGAGTAGCTTATGCCATAGTCAAAACTGAACCACTGCCATGGTGAACCATTGATTTTTCCGTCTATGCTCCAGCTGGTGCCGATTAACTGCATGGACTGCTGCTGCGATAGTAGCTTTGATTTGTTGCGGCTGAAAGAACCGCTAATGTTACAGCTTCCACGCATGAAGTCGAGCGTCTTGCCGAGATTTCCCATTATTATGAGAGATTTTCCGTCGTTGTCAGCATCCGAATAGCTGTAAACGGCGTAATCTCCGTATAGCTGTCGCGCCATAGTATAAGGCTGGTGGCTCCAAGAGTGCATCATCTGTCCGTTGGCAAATAGTCCATGTCTGGTGTGCTTGTAGCTGAAACTTGCCGAAATATTCTGCGATGAGGTATTATAAAAATTGTCAACGCCAGATTTTAATGTGCGGTAGTCAGTCATTATCAGCCCTGGATGAATGAGGCCGAGGTTCATTGGTGAGCGGCCTACGCCCCCTAAGACTGTGCTGGAAAAGCGATTGTTCGGTTGCCAGTTGAAACTCAGCAACGAAGAGAAATATACCTCGTTATGGTTGACCAACGTCTTGTCGAATGAGTAATGTGCGTAACTGATAGGGAAATTGAGTGTGAGATTTATATGTTTGATCCAATATTCGAGTTTCGGAGTGGCATAGACGAAAAGTGAGTTTGTATGTATGACATTCTCGGTTATACCAGGTAGTTCCTTTGGCAGATTGTCTATGTTTTGAGACAAATTAGAGTTCATTGATCGCCAGTAGGCCTTAATGCCACCTTCGAGGTTTATCGTAAAACCTTTGAGCGAAAAGGCGTGTGCTACACTTTCATGTGTATAGAAAGCGTGGTCGTTGATGTGCTGGCAATATAGATTGTCGTTTACAGCCAAGTTGAGCACTTGCGGCAGCACTTCCCACTCGTTACGGCTTTCGAATGTTACAAGGTGCTTGCCCTTGAATCGCTGTATCAATTTGAATTTGTTACTGACGTAATAATTGGGCAGGTTGACAGATTGCATATTGGGTATTGTGCCGGTTGTGCGCAAGCTGATATTGTTCCAATCAATTTTGGTCTGCAAAGTGTTGTTTATGAATGTCGTCTTTTGGTTGCGTTCGTAGATAAACTTACCACTTAACGAGTGTTCGCGTTCGGTTTCGTTGTAGTTCTCGGTAATTATTCGATTACCCTTGTCCAAGAAATAAGTCGTGATATTCGATGCGTTGGCGATAGTGCGATTAAAGGAGTAGTCGATATTAAACTTACACTCGCCGCTTTTGAGTTTCCACAAGTTGTTAGTCGAAACGAGGAAAGAGCGGTTGAAAAGAGTGCGTCTGCTGTCAAGCGAGGGCATATTGGGCAGTCCGATGCTGATATAGCGGTCCAATCCTGTACCGCGCCTCCCTTCGAAAAAGTCTGTGCTTAATGCAGACTGCTCTTCGCCTGTGTTGTTGGCGCAAAAGGTAGTAATATTCTGAAATCCATGCGTCCCCCTCATTGCGAATAGTTTTCCATCCCATATCGCTCCTTCAGGTTGCTGCGAGTAACCGCCTTTGATATCGCCGTAAAAAGCCCAAGTCGCTTTTGCTTTGTTTTTCAGTTTGAGATTGATTGCCGCCTTGTCTGAGAATGACAAGCCAGACAATACCTGCATGGGTTGATGATTCTCCATAACTTCAATCGCTGCCACATCATCGTGGCTTATGCTGTTGGTGGCGATACCGTACCTGCCGCCGAGCAGATCGGATCCTTCGATATAAAACTTGTTGATGTCTTTCCCTTATACCGGACTATGCCATTATCAGAGACGTTAATGCCGGGCATACGCCGGAGGACGTCGCCGATTGAGCGATCTTGCGACTGTGCGAAACTACCAACATAATAGGTGATAGTATCGCCTTGTTCCTGTATGCGGTTAGCCTTGACTGTAACTTCTTTTAGCAATGTAAATCCTGCTTCCATATATATCCTCAATGGAAACGAAGCGCTGTCAAGCGGTAGAGATTGTTTGGCGAATCCCATCATAGTAACCTCTAATCTACACCCATTTATTAACGGCATTTGTAGGGAAAAGTTTCCGTTTGTTTTTGTGTATTCAAACTTCTTTATTTTATCGTCTATCCCCTTAATAATTACAGAAGCTCCTGCCAAGGGCTTATTTACCTCACGGTCTATGACTGTGCCGTAAACATTGACCTGCGCCACTGCATTAACAGAAAGAAATAGGCAAAGCTGGCAAATAATAAGTCGGCTCATAATGTTTAAAGAAGTTCTACTAAGAACAATAGTCATTGACGGCCCTTAAATTAATATTCGGAGTTGTCTCATTTTGAGACAACTCCAATAATGACACACAATTGAGGGTGTCATTCTCAAGGTACACGAACAACTTTGCCTTCTTTATCTACAATAATAGTCGTACCATCGCTGTAGATGATTATGACTCGATCACCTCTTTTAATAATTTGGGGATCTTTTGCTGTACACTGGGCTGTATACATTGCAACAATCTCTGTTTGTGTTGGAGCGACTACAACTTCCGACTGGAATGAAGCAGCATTTGCGGAACAAGCAAGTATGCTTATAATTCCTACAATCAATAACTTTTTCATAACGAATGTTTTGTTAAAATGAACTCCTACTCGTTTCGCTTTTCAGATCTCGCGCCTTTGGACAGTCTGGTCTGTGGAATTATTGTCGACTTTTTTGTCTTTCATTTATACTTCGATTTTTCCTCCCGCATACCACCATTGCATAGTTTCCGGATGCTGCATTTATAAACTATACATTCTTCTCCGCAAGGTGCAAAAGTGATTCTCATAAGCTTCCTCATTGGGAAAATTCTTATATGAATTCAATAGTTTCATAGTTAAAACTATGCTACTTGCAAAGATGGTATTTATTGCGCACACGCACAAATTTATGTCTAATTATTTTGTCGAAATAAGTGGATAATCATTTTAGCGAATTTGTGGTATTGTTGTATCGTTAGTTATGTATATTTCAATTAAACAGCCATCGCGAGTTTGTTCATAAATACATGATGGATGTTATCTATAATGCGGCAGGAAGTCGTTTGCATCTGCTTATTGTTAACCACAACAAGACGCAATTATAAATATATTGCACTGCAATGAATTGTGAAACGTTTATTGTTTATATAAAAAGTACTATCGTTTTACACTGTGAGTACTATCGTTTTACTTAAAGAGTACTATCGTTTTGCTTAAAAAGTACTATCGTTTTCTTTGGGAGCTAATATTGGGCTGGAAGGAAAGTACTATCTATAGAGGGTAAAATGGTATTATTTGTTTGAGAATATGAAATATTTCTGTTATCTTTGTGACAGAGACTCGGGCGAAAGGTTTTGTGATGTGTGCAGATAACGTCGCCCCTGTGTTCTTTTTACAATCTATTTTTTAGTATCATGGATTATTCTTTGAACAAACGAAAAATGAGTGTTGGCCCCTTGAAGGGCAAGGAAGTGTTCGTGGCAAGCCCGGTTTGCCAGAAACAGCGCATTTCGTTCGACAAGCTCTGCGAGCGGATGGCGGAGGACAGTACGGTGGGCGATGCCGACGTGGCTGCCGTGTTCTACAGGTTTCGCAAAGTGCTCAACGAGTATTGCTCGAAGGGTTACATTGTCGATGGCGGTCCGCTCGGAACGTTCCGCCCCACGTTTTCGTCAAAAGCTGTGGAGAAAGAAGCTGATTTCAAGCCTGCGGAGTGCGTCTCGAAAACGCGGATTCTCTTCACGCCTACGGCCGATTTCCGCCGACTGAAGAATGTGGAGTTCTACCGCGTGGCGAAGCGAACAACAAAAAGTAAGAAAAATGGTAGTTCGGCGCAAGGGGCGTCCCCGACAACGCTAAAACCGTAAAAAGAAGTTGAGGGTGTGTCAAGATTGATATGAATCCCGAAAGTTTATTGTCTAACTTTGCGGGGGCACTTCAATCTTGACACACCTTCTTTACTCAATAGGGTAAGGATTATTCTGTGATCATTACCTTACGAGTGCTGCCATCACTTAAGCGAACGATGTTGAGGCCTTGCTGTGGATGAGTGAGACGACGGCCGTCGACACTATAGTAGGCCGTAACTGCAGGCAAACTATTTTGCGCAGTGGTAATTGAAGCTGTGTGGGGTGGCGGGACATCAACCTCTATGGCGTTGTCGATTTGGTTGGTCTGCTTGTTGAGGAGCAAAACGATCGCGTGTAGGTATTCTTTACGAATGTTGAGTAGGATGTCGGTGCGTACTCGCATACTGACACGATGCTCATAGCTGCTACCGGCTGTGATCGTTTCGGGCAGTGAGCCGTCTATGCCTTTGTTTACCCCTTTCCCATCAATAGGAACGTGATTATAGCTCATGTTCTTGATGTACTTAGATTCCTTCGTATAAGGAGCCAAATTGGGGTCGTTTTGTACCTCCGGATCGTTGTCTAAGTCATAGTAGAAGTTGAGCTGATACCACGCGCTACTCTTGTCTTTAAGGCTATCGGCCGTTAGCACATAAGCCAAACGATAATCTCCACCCGATTGGTAGAAGTTTACGCTTGTTTTCACCTCAATTTCTGTGCATTCTGCATCTTTCCACAAAGCCGTGGCTGTGAGGTCGGCCGTTGGCGTTTTTGAGAGTTGGGCATCAATCTCTTCCGTGATGTGGTAGCCGGAAGCGGCGCGACCATAATAGGGATCAAGAGTTTCCGTCTGACGATCGAGTTTGCAAGCCGGAAATCCGCGTATCGAGGATAGAATCTCCTCATATCCGGCTTTTTCGGATAGTTCGCTCATCGGGGTTGCATCATAAACACTGCCGTGCACTGCAATTACGATGAGTCGGTCGCCGTATTTTTGCTTACTCGCTTCGATGCCTGCTATTCCGCGCACACACCAGCCGCAATGTGTGCCGGTAAATTCTTCTTCCACAACCCGCTTAGTCTGAGCATTGAGCGCCAAACTAAGTAGGGTTAATGGGAGTAAGATAGAGAGTCTTCTCATGGATTATTTCACGTTAATTTTACGAGTAATCACATGCTTACCGCGGGTAACTTTTACAATATAGTTGCCACTGCAGAGTGGGAGAGCAGGGTCTACAATCTGTCCGGAAGCCGTGTATATTGAAAGGTGATCGTAGGCGCCGGTTACGCAAACTTTACCATCGGTAACAGTAATGTTAACAGCTGCGGGCGCTTCTGCTTGAGTAATGCCACTAGCTACGGGGTAAGTTGCTACACGTGAGTCGAAAATCATCTTATCAGATGCGGGCGATGTAACGTTGGGGCGGCGTCCAATGGTGGCAAGTACCTTAAAGTTGTTGATATTGCCCGAGCGAACATCGCCTATCTCTACATCGTAGGTCCGGCTAAACTTTCCGTCTATAAATTGCAAGGGTGTTCCGTTGGTAGAATTGATGGTCTTTACGAAGAGGTTGTTGTAATAGTAGGGATCTGATGGAGCTTGAGTTTGCTTTACTGCTAAGACGGAGTCTTCGAGCAGCGTGAGCGTCAAGACAACATCGTCGAAGTCGAGCTTTTCGAGTTCAGTTACATCTACCTTTGCTTTAAGTTTTTTCGGATCGTCAGTTGGCGTAAGGCTAAGATCGAAGTTGTAGAAAGAATAGGTGTTTGCTTCCAAATCTTCTAAGCGTGCTTTTGAATTGCCTAAGCAGGAGTAAGTAGCGGTAGCATCATCGAAGGGAATTCTATTAAGGGATAAACGCGGTACGGGCGTCTTGCCGGCAGACATATTATTATAAGAGTTTGCGCGGAGTATTTCAGATTCTGCTGTGCTTATATTGTCGTCTACGTGCAGTTCGCAAACATTAAACTTGAGGTCACTTCCTTCGAAAAACTCTTTTACGTCGTCTATTTCTTCATCTACGCGCGAAGTGAAAGGTGCCCATTGTGCTACCCAGCGCTCAAAAAGGTGTTGACGCTTTGGCATATTTCGCTTGCCGTAATAAACAAAGCTGCAAGTGTTACTAGTTGCATCTTCTTTGTTGATGTCGTTAACCTTGGACAAGGAAACTTCCATCTTTCCGCTCTTTATGATAGGCGCGTCTATTTTGAGTGTGTCCATATACCCTTTCTTAATGTTCAAGGCAACTTGCTTCGTCACCGGGCTCTCTGTGACTCCACCTATCTTGCAGGTTACAGAAGTGACGTCCTTCGTGCTAAGATTATGCACGATGGCATAGGCTTTTGCGTTCTTTTCGCGGGCTACGTAGGGAAGTTCGGGCGTTAGGCTTCGCACAATGAGGTTTGTAGATTTATCCTGCCCATTTGGCAGTACGGCTACTTCTATTGCCCAATTGCTCATACTGGAATAACCGGCGCAGTTTTGGAGCTTGTTTTGGTAGATTAACCAGCATCCTTCCTCGTCGCGCAATTTGTGTGTGCCTATCCCGAGGATATACTCTCCGGGCTTTACCTCAACTTCGTAGCCAATGAGTACATTAGATGTGCCTATCGTGTAGGGCGTCGTGAGTTCTATGGGGTTATATCCAAATTGTAGTTCACAGTCTTGCTCGTAGAGTGATTGTAACGTTGTGGGGTCTTTAATGAAAATTTTTCCGGGACGCTTAGTTGTATTGTCTTCATAAGCTAAGCAGGGGTTAATTACGGAAATTTGACAGCCGCTTAGTCCCTGTTCCGGCTTGAGCATGATGCAGGGAGCAAATTGCCCCCCTACGCGGAAGCCTGTGCCGCTACTTGCTTCTACCTTTTGAATGTGTTCTGAATAGGTAAAACAAATCGTGTCGGTCGGATTTGTTTGTGCGTAGCCGGTTTGGCTTGTAACCAAACTTGCGCCCAAAAAGATAGCGCAAAGAGCTGTACTAACTACAGGTTTCTTTCGAAACGATAGGGTAAAGTTCTTCATAAGATTTAATCGTTTAAAAAATGGTCATTACATGATTATGATTCTAGAGCGAAGATAAATAAAATATTTTTTATCACGTGGTGTTTGACCAATTTATCGTGTAAATATTGATGTGATACGAAGTCTTTTGAAAGTTTATATCTATGCTGACTTTGTCCGGGTGACTTACAATCTTCTTCTTTTATTATGAGGTGGAATGATCGTCTTGTACGGGCTTTGTGAGAATTCGTCTTTCAAGGCATGATGTTTCATTGAAGCTCATTTTGGGGCGTAGATATAAAAAAGAAAAAGCACATCAAGATGAGCCCTGATGTGCTTTTAGGATATTTGTTAAGTAAGTTTGTCCGGAAGATGAATTGGGCGGTGATCAGTTGATGGAAACAGAGCCTGAACCTATCATTTGTCCATCGCAGAAAAGATAGGCCGTGTAGGTTCCGCCATTAATAAATTCGCCTACCGGGACGAACATCGTCACGCGAGCTTCTTGGCCATCATATTCGATGGTTTTAGCTGCTGAGTATTCTACACTTCGATTTTCATATGAAAAGCTACCCGAGATGTTGACGACTGTTTGGTTGGGCTTCATCAATCGCAGATAGATGACTTTGTTGCCCGTTTGCGCCGTAACATTACGTGCAATTGAGAAAGAAACGCTGAAACTCTTTACATCCTTTGATTTGTGTGTAGACTTTCCATTCTTTTTCATCGGGGTAACAGATATGCCGGAAGCGTTGAGGCGTGCGGCTATCTGTACCGTTGCATTTAGACTTGCGTTTTGCGCACTAAGTCCGGAGTTCTCCTCTCGTGTACGTCGTGCATCAGCTCTGGCTGCATCACGCTCATTGGTCAGCGTATGATTTGCGCGAGCTAAAGAGTCGACTTGGCGAATGTAATCGCGCAAGACTGCGCGTACTGTAGCTAATTCGCGCTTGAGTCGTAATATCTCTGACGCATCTTTAGCCTTAGTTTGCCTAAGTTCCTGCAAGAGGCCTTCTGCACGCTTTTGCTCCGCGTCTAAGCGAGCGATAAGCGCATCGTCTTTGACGGCTTTCTTCATTTCGCCATATTGCTGTGCAAAGTCGGCATATTGATTTTCCATCTCCCGTCTGTCCAATTCAGCTAATTGGCGCAACTCAGAGAGTTCTTTATCTTTATCCGTCTTGTGTCCGCAAGATGTTATGCCGATCAAAAGAATGAATGAGACAATAAATAAGCGTGTCAGTTTCATATTAAAAATCGATTGGTTTGAAATAACGCGACCGTTCTTACTCTATAATCGTTGTCCAGCCGTGTTTGTCTTCCTCAATACCATATTGAATGTTACGCAATGTCTGGTAGAGGCGCGTGGAGATCGGGCCTGGTTTGCCGTCTTTAGCAATCTTGTATTCGTGATTGTTTTCTATATCAACGATTCTGTTGATCGGGCTGATCACAGCTTCTGTTCCGCAAGCTCCTCCTTCCTCAAAGGTTGCTAGTTCTCCTTCTTCCACCGGGCGCACTTCGACATTGTAGCCCAGATCTTTAGCAATTTGCTGTAGACTCTTGTTGGTGATAGAAGGAAGAATAGAGGGAGACTTCGGCGTAATATAAGTGTTGTTTTTGATACCAAAGAAGTTGGCAGCACCACATTCGTCGATATATTTCTTTTCTTTAGCGTCTAAGTAGAACTCGCCTGCAAATCCTGCCTCGTGGGCAATTTGATTTGCCTTCAAGCTAGCAGCATAGTTGCCGGCTACTTTGTAGCAACCCGTGCCGAGCGGAGCTGCACGATCGTGACTGCGAATGATAACGTAGTCGCTTGCTGAAAAACCTCCTTTGAAGTAAGGGCCTACGGGTGTAACGAACATTACACACAAGAAATCTTTAGCAGGCTTTACACCAACCTCAGGTGTGATACCGATAAAGAGTGGGCGAATGTAAAGGGCTGCGCCACTCTCATAAGGCGGGATGAAGCGTTCGTTAAGTTTGATAACCTTTTTAACCATTTCGCAGAATTGATCTGTCGGTAGTTCCGGCATTACCAAGCCGCGGCAAGTAAATTGCAGGCGTGCTGCGTTCTCTTCCATACGGAATACACGTACTTTGCCATCCGGGCAGCGGAAGGCCTTCAATCCTTCAAATGCCTCTTGTCCATAGTGCAGACATTCTGCAGCCATGTGCAAGTTGATAGTTGTGTCAGAGGTGATTTCCATTTCACCCCATTTGCCGTTGTGATAATAACGACGCACGTTGTAGTCGGTCGGCATATAACCGAAACCGAGCTTTGACCATTCAATGTTGTTTTCCATAATAATTAATGTGTGGAGTACAAGTATTTGTCTGCGAAAATACAGTTATTTACTCAAAACACGAAATAAAATTGCAAGTATTTTTTTGTGAGTGCTTTTTAATCAGCTATCTTTTATCTAACATTATGCACTATTTATTGCTGTCTGCTACCAGCCTACACCATATATAATGTGTAGATGGGTAATCATTTATTGGTGCAACCACATCAGAGCGCGTAGTCCTAAGTGAGAATAAAAAGAAACGGCTTAATTTTCGACATTATTTGTGCAGGAAGGATAAGAATAGCATATTGCCGGTCAAATGAAAGATATGCGCGCTTGTTTGCATTAATTTTCTTTTTGATCGCTTCCATAAAGATAGAAAAGGGCGCTTATTGAAAGGGGAGGATATGGCGTAGTTTGTGTTTCTGGTAGCTTGATCTTTTTACGCTAATTTCGTTTGCAGGCTTTTTTTTGTGGGATTATTTTTCTCTGTTTGGTTTTAATTTCTACCTTTGCCCTTGATACTTCCCGTATTTCGGGGTTTTTATAGGCTCTATATCTGAACAAATAATTGATAATCAAATAAATTAAAACCACAATTTAACTAAAAAACAAAACAATGGCAACTACAAATGCTAATGCACCCAAGAGTGCGCCTAAAGCTCAGGCTCAGTCCAAAGGCTTCACCGGTATTAAATCCGGCTTTGCAGTAATCATTTGCTGCGCAGTTATAGCAGTTTGCATCTACCTCTTTGGCTTTGGTGCAATTTCTAACTTCAAGGGAACTGAAGGCGAAACAGCTTCTTTCTCTTTCTTGGCGTCAGCTTCTTACGAGCCCGCTAACTTGATGGGTACAGTTTACAAAGGTGGTTTCATCGTTCCTATTATCTGGACCTTGTTCTTCACTGTGTTGGCTTTAGCTATTGAGCGTTTCTTCGCGCTTCGTTCTGCTTATGGTCGCTCAAACTTGACGAAGTTTGTTGCTGAGATCAAAAAGGCATTGCGCGATAAAGACCTCGCTAAGGCTCAACAACTTTGCGACGCTCAACGCGGTTCTGTTGCTAACGTAGTAGGTGCAGCGCTTGCTTCTTACAAAGAAATGGATGCAAACACAGAATATACGAAAGAACAGAAAGTACTCAACATTCAGAAGTCTCTTGAAGAAGCTACTGCACTTGAAATGCCTATGCTTCAAGAGAACTTGCCAATTGTTGGTACTATCGTAACGCTCGGTACGTTGATGGGTCTTTTGGGTACGGTGCTTGGTATGATCCGTTCATTCTCTGCAATGGGTGCTGAAGGTGGCGCAGACTCTTCTGCTCTTTCTACCGGTATCTCTGAGGCACTTGTAAATACGGCTTCTGGTATTGCAACCGGTGCTGTTGCAGTTATTTCATACAACTATTACACGAATAAGATCGACCGCCTCACTTTCGCTCTTGACGAAGTAGGCTTCTCTATTGTTCAAACTTTCAACGCTACGCACTAAAACATAAAGAGAACGATTAGATTTTTAGGCATAAGGATCTAGCTATCCTTTGCTACAATAATCTTTCGCTCAAAAAGGATTAAACATGGGACGATTTAAAATCAAAAAACAAGATACGTTCATAGACATGACGCCTATGAGCGATGTCATGGTCCTGCTGCTTACCTTCTTTATGCTTACTGCAACGTTTGTAAAGGAAGAACCCATTAAGGTTCAAACGCCAGGTTCAGTTTCGCAAATTAAGATTCCGGATAAGAACCTCTTGACCATCTTCGTCAATACTCAAGGCAAGGTCTATATGACTATGGACAACAAAAACACTTTGGCTGCATTGGCAGATCAGATGGTTGCTGACGGAAAGCTTCCTAAGCTCTCTGACGAAGAAAAGAAGGCGTTTGAGCAGGCTCCAACTTTCGGAACTCCTCTTAACATGACAAAGAGTTGGTTGGATGCTCCGGAAGGAAAACGCAATGACTTGTTGCGAGATGCACAAGCAGGTATTCCTTGCGATAGCATTAATGACGAGTTAAAAGTCTGGGTTAAAGCGGCACGAACAGTTGCCGGAGAAGACATGTTGATCGCTGTTAAGGCAGATCAATCTACCTCCTACGCTGTAATTAAAAAAGTTATGGACTCCTTGCGGAGCATTGAAGAGAACCGTTACAACTTGATTACGGCGCTCAAAAATGCCAGCAAAGATTAAACGAAGTATGTTATGGCAAGTTTAGGTGGTAGTAAACAAAAGAAAATGAATTCACGCGTCGACTTTACGCCGATGGTGGATATGATCATGTTGCTCGTAACGTTCTTTATGTTGTGTACAACGCTCCAAAAGCCGCAGACGATGCAGATCACGATGCCCTCCAACAAAGAGAACATCAATGATGTTAATCGCAGTCAGGTAGCAGCTTCTAAAGCGATCACAATAATGATTACTGAGAATCGTACGCTATACTATTTCAAGGGTAAACCTACAGATGATAATCTGATTAAGACAACCTTTGGTAAAGATGGTATTCGCGCGGTCTTGATGGAAGCCAACTCAGCTGCTCAACAAGAGAAAGCAAAGTTGGATGCAAAGTACGCTACGATGCAATCTTCTAATGTACAACAAGCTGAAAAGAACAAAGCTTGGTACATGGAACAATTGAAAGAGATCAGAAATGGCGCTAACACGCCTGATGTGATCATTAAGCCTTCCGATAAGGCCACTTACAAAGACCTTATTGACGTCCTCGACGAGATGAACATCTGTAGCATCGGTAGATATGTGATTGACAAGTTTACACCTGCCGATCAAGCTAAGGTCGACAAGTTAAATGCAAAGAAATAACAAAACGATAAGTATAAGAAGCTATGTCTAAAATCAATTTAGCATCCCAGCAATGGTGCGATTTGGTCTTTGAAGGACGCAACAAAGCCTATGGTGCTTATCGTCTGCGTGCAGGCCAAGGTAATCGTCAATTACGTTCTGTCATCCTGGTACTCGTAGGTATCGCAGTTGTGCTGATTGGTCTCGCATTGAAGTCTACCATTGCAAATGCATTTGGTGGTAACGACGATGGTAGCCAAACTGAGACTCAATTCTCTCAGTTGCAGAAAGACAATAAGCCCAAAGATGAACCGAAAAAGCCGAAGGAAGAGCCGAAACCAGAGGAGAAGATTGAGCAAGTAAAAGTAAAAAATTCAATCTCTTTCACTGTGCCGAAGATCGTCGACGACGATAAAATCGACCACACGAAGGAGTTGAAGACGCAGGAGACGCTGACGAAGAGTAACTTCGCCGTTTCTTCTCAAGATTTCTCTCAAGGTTCAAGCAGCGGTATCAATATCGACGATATCAAGACGAACCAAACTGCAAGTAATCAAAACGTTCCTGCAGCACATCAGGAAGAGGAAGTAAAAGATAACGCTGAAGTACAGCAGCCCGCCAGCTTCCCTGGTGGTGATGCAGCTTTGCAAAGCTATATCTCTAAAAACCTCAAATATCCTGATGTCGCACTTGAGCAAGAACTTCAAGGTGTTGTTAAGGTACGCTTTAAGATTAACAAGGACGGTTCAGTAGGTGAAGTGCAGGTCATCAAGAGTCTTTCTCGCGAATGTGACGCAGCCGCTGTAGCCGCAGTTAAGAAGCTTCCTCGCTTCATCCCTGCCAAGTCACAAGGCCATCCGATCCCCGTATGGTTTAAGTGGCCGATCCGCTTCCAGTTGCAGTAATCCCGAAGAATACGTTATGACTTCTGCGTCGTAATGTACAATCGAAATACTTATAATGAGAGTTTCAGGCCAACTTGAGACTCTCATTCTTTTTAATTCTTAAGCCCTATGAAGCGTACAACTTTGATTTTTATGAACACCTGTCTTTTTGCGGTGTTCCTCTTCGCGGCTTGTCGCGGCAATAAAAAAGGAGATGATCTCTTAAAGCAGAACGAAGTGAAGATAGCCGTTGATGCTACTTTTCGCCCTATTATGGAAATGGAGTTGGATCAGTTTGCAAAGACCCATTTAGACGCAATTTTAAAACCCGTCTATTGTTCCGAAGATTCTGCCATCCGGCTCTTATTGAATGATAGTGTCCGCACAATTGTCGTGACTCGCAAGCTTACAGCCAATGAGCAGGAACGTCTGCGCCAACACCGCCTTTCGGGAGCGCAATCGCTGATAGCGACAGATGCCTTTGCCCTAATTGTCAATAAGAACAATCCCGATACACTGATCCGCGTAGATGAGATTCGTAAGATCGTTTCCGGCCAAATCACCCATTGGAATCAGTTGGAAAAAGGATCGAAGAAGAGTAAAATACATTTAGTCTTTGATGACTCCCGCTCCAGCACGGTACGCTATATGCGCGATTCCCTATGCGGTGGAAAGCCGCTCAAAGGAAATCTCTTTGCCCAAGGTAGTAATATGGCCGTCATTCAAGCCGTCAAAGATAATCCCGATGCTATCGGTGTCGTAGGAACCGACTGGTTACGCGGCGACAATGCTACCGTACTGCCCAATTTTGACCATCTAGATGTGAAAGTGATGCTTGTTACGGCTAGCAAGGAGCAGTTTCCGCAGTATTATCGCCCCTATCAGTACAATATTGCGATGGATTATTACCCATTGACGCGCTCCGTGTACGTGATCTCTACAGATCCGCATACCAATTCGCAAGCCAAATATCTTTACTTCTTCTTGAAGGGACAAAAAGGACAGCTCATTTTTTGCAACAACTCCCAACTCTTGCCCAGTATGCAAGTGCAAGTGCGCGATGTTTCCATCCATTGATGCAAACAGAGAAGCGTCTCTTGTGTCCTGCCACTCCACAGTGGCAGGCCGCGTGTGACCGAAGCTTTGCTTGAGTTGATGTAATGCCTGCGCAGGATAGATTCGTTCCTGCCATCTCTGACCTAAGGCGGATAAGTAAGGCCAAAATATGCCTTGCTAGTCCGCCTTAGTTTGTTTTCCTTTACCTTCTTCCGCCATCTGTTGGCCTTTGTCAATCCTGGAGTGAATCAGGGCCAATTATTTATTAACGAAGCTTACGGCCTGCCTTTTAGTCTGCACATATTTGCGCACTTAGTTTGTGTTTTAGTTTCTCATTTTGTTCGTTGCTATTGTTTGCCGACAGCATACCATCGTTTGCTCGGGCCATACTATCGTTTGCCTGCGCCAAACTATGGTTTGCTCGGGCCAAACCATAGAGAGATAGGTGCAGCAAGTCTGCCAAACCTTTAGGGTGCTAATATTCAAAGAGACAAAATGGCGCAGATTTGAACGTGATCAAGATTGTCTGTTGACTGCTAAATATCGACAGACTCTCACAGTCACTTATAGCATCCTCCTTGAGGGCAATAATCTCTTCGAAGAATAATGCCGTCACAAAATAGCCAAAAGCGCAAAGCGCGTGTGCTTCAAAACAAAATGTTTCCTGCTCAAAAAGAAGCCCCATGTGCATACCGCGGCGAAAAAGAGCAATGAAGTCCTATTCTATGATCTCAAATAACAATAAAAGGCCATATTTTTAGTTTACTTGTTAGTTGGGATTAAAAGATTTCGCTAATTTTGCCCTTAATCAGCTTGATGTAGTCTGATGTTCCTTATAAAAGATGAAGCAATCGGCCGTCGCAGAACCTGCACTTTTGGCTTAGTTGATGAACATTGAAGAAAAAGAATAAAGAAAAATAATAGATTATGAAACAAAAACTGCTTTACAGTCTCGCTTTGGCAGCTATGCTTCTTATTGGCGCAGGAGCTGCAAAGGCGCAAAACGACAAGGGCTATGAGGCTAAGCCTCTGACCGGAGAGAATGCTGCTATGGCGCAGCAGGTCATGGATCAACAGTTGGAACAGCCGGACAAAGCTTACGCTGTGTTCCTTAAGATGTTTAAGAATATCAAGAATGACAAGGACGAACTCATTAATGTTGGCGATTTCTTCTTGAACAAACGTGTATTCCCCTTGGCAAAAAAGTGTGCTGATCAGTTGTACACCATAGCTCCGACCTACATTCCGGGTTTGATGTTTGAAGGCCGTGTGGCTTTGTTGCGTCATGATTATGGAAATGCCGGTATGCGTTTTGATGAAGTTTTGCGTATTGACTCTACAAACATTGCTGCCCTTAAGCAAAATGCGCACGTTTACAAGAACGTGAACCCCGCAGTGGCAGTTGAAGCGCTCGAACGTATTCAAAAGATTGAGCCGGACAACTATAGTGTACAAAAAGAGTTGGGTGATATCAACTATAACTTGGACAAATATAAGGCAGCTGTGAAGAACTATAAAGCATTCTTTGCCGCTGTGCCTCAAGATACAGACCATATTTACCAAGCAACGGTAGAAAACTACGTGAATAGTTTGTATTCAACGGCTGATTTCTTTAAGTTGGCTGATGTTAGCCGCCAGTATCAGACGATGTTCCCGAAGTCGATCGCATTGAGGCGTATGGCGTTCTTTGCAGACGTGAACAACGAAGAGACAGAAAAGGCAAAAGAGTCTATTAAGTACTTGACGGAAAAAATGTTCCCGGATTCTTTTTACATCTACTTGGATTATGAGTATGCCGGCACCTTCACAGCTGACCAGTTGAACGATGTTCCTACAGCTATTTCTTACTATGAGCAGGCATTAGCTTTGGATCCGTCAAAGGCAACCGGTTACAAAGACGTAGCAAATCTGTATAGCAGAAATAAGCAATCAGAGAAAGCTATCGAATACTTTAATAAGTATCTTTCATTGGCAGGTGACAAGGTTGACCCTCGCGATAACCTCCGCTTAGGTGAGATCTATGCGCGTGCTAGTCAAGATGAAACTATTTCTGCTGACAAGCGTAATGAGTATTTTGATAAGGCTGTTTCTCTCTTCGAGCAATTTAATAATGCTGAGACTGAACAATATCAATCTTCTTTAATGCTTGCACGTATGTTTGCCGGTAAGGGCGACATCAAATCTGCGGCAGCAGGTAAGGCACGTACTTACTTCGAGGAAGTATTGAAACGTTGCGGTACGAGCGATGACGTGAAGGCTGTTCGCATCCAAGCTTTGAGCTACTTGGTATCTTATTTCATCCAAAACGATATGAATGCAGAGGCGCGTAAGGTGACAACTGAGTTGCTCTCTGTAGATCCAACGAACGACTTAGGCAAGCGAGCTTCCAGCTTCTTGAATAGCGCAAAGTAAAATACGAACTACAATCATATAAAAGTCCTCTTGAACCTGAGAAGGTTCAAGAGGACTTTTGCTATATGGTACAGTCGGAGGGGCTATTTCTTATTGTATTTGCTCCGGGTGGCTAATATTGTCCAAAGTTTTTTGCACGACATCCATGCGAAATACCAAGTGCGCTTTTGTCTGTGGTCTATAGTCTGCGCCAGTATTAATATTGTGCACCATTCAGTAAAGAAGAATCCCCGATAATGTGGTAGTTGTCGGGGATTCTTCTTTATTCGTCGAGCAGATTGCGCACAGAGATTTTGAGGTCCGGCCAGTAATGGCTTAAAAACTCGCCCGGAGAAAGTGCATGAGCTTTGGGCGTTGGGTTATGAAGAACTTGATTGTTGGTGCATATCCACGTGCCATTGTTTTCCGAAACACTAAGATCGTCTTTAATCTGAATTTCATAAGAGGAAAACAAAGAGGGCTGATAGAAAAGTTGGACAAACTTCTGCATGTTTACGATACGCATCATCAAATAGGGTTGAGCCTCTGGTTGTGTTGGCTGACAAGGGGCACGATCATAAATGATCGGCACATCGTAGTGCTCTGAAAGAAACTGAATCAATGCCCCTTTTGCACCAGGACGCTTCGCCAAGAAGTCGCGTAAGACGACTCGTCCGTCCGATTCTTTAACGGCGAGTGCGATACCTGCAGGCTTGCCCTTACGCCGGGCCACTAAAGCCACTCCTCCCTCAAGATGGCAAGTGGAAATGGCGGCTTGCCAATCAGAAAATGAAGATAGTAGCGCATTATCTGTGCGCAGATCCATTTGTTGGTGCAAGACGAATACGTCTGCATCGTATGGCGTGATTGGGGTAATGGAGTAGGCGGGATATGCATTGCCCGTAGGCAACCAATACTCTTCTTTACGATAAGAAATCGTAGCGTAAGCGCCGTGAGAAGGCTTTGTGTAGAAGCGGCGCAGGTCATCGTCACCCGGAATCAGCATACTAAAGACGGCTCCCTGCGCATGTAGGCGTCGGTGGGCTTTATCTAAGAGTAGTTTTGCCAAGCCTTTTCCACGAAAATCGGGGTGTGTGCATAAGCCGGAGACATATCCGGCGTTTACGGTTTGCCCAAGGCAGCGCAAACGATAAGGGAGTAGTTGCATTACAGCGGCCGGACGCCCATCAATATAATGGATGAGATTGACAGACGGGCTGTATTTCTCTCGAAAATAGAGATCTAGAAATTCAGGGCTTTCGTTAGGAAAGCAAGTTTCCCACAAAGCTCTCGAATCTTCTAATTCTCGCCGTTGCAATTCTTCTGTTGTCATCACTCATTCGGTTCAATAGTCGGCGTATTGTTTTGCTCGCCCAGCGGGTGCTTCAACATAATGGTAAATTTATGCAAGAGCAATTCGGGCTTATAGGATTCTTTTGCCCGCCGCAAGCCCGGAATTCCTAAATCTTCTTCTCGATTGATGTGTATGTATTGCTCAGGTAGGCTTCGAACGAAATCGCGATTGATGACAGCATAAATTCCGTCGAAATTGTAGTCGGCTTTTTCCACGCAAACGTCGAACGTATCATAATTAACCGGACCACCATAAGTGAAAGCTGCAATCTTCCCGTCTATTCGAATGACACCGCCTTGGCATCCCAGTTCCTCCCAATGAGAGAAAGCATATTCAATGCTTTGTTTTTCAATATCAGGGCTTAGGCGACCGGCTTCATCCTCTTTGTGATCTTGCCATATTTCGCGTAGTCGGAGGCATTCGGGAATCAATTCCGGCGTGAGTGGCAGGAATTCATAATCGGGGTAAAGCTTTTGAAACTTATTGGCGTGATTGCGCTTTTGTTGGAGCTTTTTTCCGGCGAGTGTAGCTAATGCATCTCGGTTGTAGATGTAATCTGTATAGCTGCGATCGGCTGTGGCAAAGAAATAGTTGGGCAGGGCATCGTTCATATAGTTGAGCGAATACTCTGTTACACCGAGCATCAAGAAAGGATGTCCTAATGCTGTGGCATCTGCAATCATATCCTGGATTACTTTAGCCCAATCACCTTTGCCCGTCGGTGCCAAATAAGCATTATGACCTTCGGTCTTAAAGCGGAAGAGTAGCCAACCTTCGTGGATGGCCACCTCAGTATCGTAATAGAATCGCCAACTCATAAGGTTGACAAAATTAAGGTCGCAATTACGACATTCGGAATGGTATACTATTTCGCGTATGGCTTCGCGATCGGCCATTGTAATGGGGTGAAAATCGATCATAATTTTATCTCAATGCTTCTGTGTGATGTTGTTTAGTAGCTAAACTTCTTTGTTATTAGACCTTGCTTGGTCTGAATTTGAATGGCAATAGAATCTCCTTTTTGGATATTGCACTGCAGCAATGGGCAAGAGAGATAAACTTCGCGCGTATAATGCTCCGGCTCTCCATTCCGGGAATGATAGAGCGTTATGTATCGCGTTTGTCCTCGAAGACCTTGATCTATAAATCCCCAATAATGGGCTGCCTGGGGCTCGCCGGAAAGTATGTTTAAGCGTAGGTTGATGTAATCGCCTCCTTTCCAAATGGCTTGGAGTATGACCGGGTCCATCTTGATTTTTTCGACCGGCAAGTTGATGGGACTTGGGGCCAAAATCGGTGCGATTTGTTTAAGTTCAGCTTTGTCATCAGCTATTGGAATGAAGAAAATGCGGGCACGTAGTAGGGTGTCGCGATAGTTGACTTTGTATGTCTGAGATAAGTGGAAGCTTTTTCGATCATCGGTCGTAATACGTTCTATATTGCCGCCGTAATCTACTTTGACATCGGCTAAGTCAATACGATAATTGGGTGCATAGCCTTCTTCTTTCGTGCAGCTTGCGAAGATATACAAGCAAAAAAGAGTGGCAATCGAACCTATATATAATGTATGGCGCGCCTGCTGCATTTGTCTTTATATTTTGGATACTGCTAACTTATTTTTGGCCGGATTGGCGTACATTTCTAACAGACGTTCGCGTAAGAAAGCTTCATCTTTATTCGACAAATCAATCTTGTTAATTTGCTGTCTTAGATATTGTTCAAACCTTGTTTTATCCTCCTCCGAATAATGTGTAGTATTATCTTTCCTATCATTCAGCAAATCAAGCGCTACGAAGTTGTTGGGATAAAGGCGATAGTTGTGATAGATTTCTTCATCTAAGCGGCGGGCTGTTGCAGCAAAGAAATCAGCGTTTGAAAGGCCCTCTTGTTTTGCCATCCATTCATATAAACAAGGTGCACAAGCGTAGTGAATGCGTCCTTTGTAGCCCGCGAGGCCTGTCTGCATATTGATGAGATCATCAGCCGGCGTCTTTTTATATGCAGGATTGTCTCGCTTCATTTGAAACTCCTTTGCTTTTAAAAAGTCGCAAGGATCAAATTCATAGCTTATAGCCAACGGGACAATGTGCATAGCCTTTAAGCGCTCAGCAGCCGAACCTTCTCCGTCCATAGCAATCATCTTTAATACGGCTTCTTGCGTACGATCATTGCCATCCTTAGCGCGTCCCTCGCGCTGTGCGATCCAAATTGGATTTCTCTTCTGCGAAATTACAAAATGCATATATCTGCTCATAAGCTTGCTGGCTGAAAGCATTTCGCGCAAGCTCAAAGAGCGCTGTACAATAAAAGCCTTGTTCAAACGGACGATATGTTTAATCCAAGGGTAAACGAGCAGGTTATCTCCAATCGCAATTTCTACAGTCTGTGGAAACTCTGCGTCAATCAGCAGAATATCCAATAACGCAGAATCTAAGATGATATCTCGATGATTAGAGATATAAGTGTAAGGCATCTCCCTATCCGTCAGCGCAGAGATGTCTAAGGTTAACCCATTGCCGGTCTTTTGTATTAGTTGCGTAACAAAGCCGTGGATAAATTTCTTTTGAAACTCCAAGATACTTGAAAAGCTGCTCAATTGTTTTTCCAACAACGGTAAAGGCTGGTTGGGGAAAAGTTTTTGCAGCACATCTCTAAAAGCCTCGTCAGCAAACAAGGTCTTAATTGTAGCAACATAATCGCGATCTTCATAAGCACGTATCGCGTCAAATTCGGCAGGAGTAAACATAGGATAGGAATAGTTTATAAAGGGAACAAACTGGTTTAAGCGTCAAAGCGTCCCTCAATGATATCTGAAAGAACTTCGGCGATCTCCAAACCGGCAGCCCGCACCTGTTGCGGTATGAAGCTCGTTGTAGTCATACCGGGGGTTGTGTTGATTTCTAAAAGATTGATCTCCTCTTGCCCTTTCTTTCCGGAGAGGATATAGTCTATTCGTATGATGCCATAGCAATTAAGTAAGCCGTAGATAGATTTTGTCATCGCGCTTACGCGCTTTGCCGTTGTGTCGGCCAAGCGAGCGGGAGTTATCTCGTCTACCTTTCCATTGTATTTAGCGTCATAATCAAAGAATTCCTCTTCAGTCACAACTTCCGTAATGGGGAACGTAATAATCTCGTTGCCTTTCTTGTAGGCGCCGCAGGTAATTTCTGTTCCGACGATCATTGCTTCAATCATGACCTCGTCGCTTTCCAGCAAAGCTTTCTCAATTGCAGGTCGAACAGCATCGATCGTTTTTACTTTCGTTACGCCAAAGCTACTTCCTCCCGCGTTTGGTTTAACGAAGCAAGGCAAACCTAAGCGTTCTACGATAGATGCATCGCCTAGCCTTTGTTCTCCTTTGCGTACTAAAATCGCATCTGCAATCTTCAGCGTTTTATCGGCCGCCGAGCGCAAGAACGTATTGAGTGCGTATTTATTAAATGTAAGCGCCTCAACCAAGACATCACTGGTAGAGTAGGGTATACCAATCAAATCGAAATAGCCCTGCAAGATGCCGTTCTCACCCGGCGTTCCGTGGATCGTAATATAAGCAAAGTCAAATGCGTGCTTACCATCTTTTGCCGTAAAGGTGAAGTCGTTGCGGTCTATCGGGCAATCCTCTTGCCCATAATGAGCTGTCCAGATGCTGCCCTTTATTTCTACAATATATACGTCATACTTTTGGGAATCCATAAAGGATAAAATCCCTGCCGCACTCCGCAGCGAAACATCGTGTTCCGAAGAATCGCCCCCGGCAACGATTGCTATGATTTTTTTCATTGTATCTTCTATCAATTTATAATTTCACGTTTAGTCCGGAAACGTACGTTTCCCATTTCTCAATCAAGCCCTTGAAGTCTTGCGGAGGGAGCACAGAGAAGTCCATCTCCTCGCCCGTTGTCGGATGTTTAAATCCTAATGTGCGAGCGTGCAACGCTTGGCGTGGACATATTTCAAAGCAGTTTCTAATAAAACTATTGTAAGCGCCACTTGTCGTGCCTCTCAATACCTTATCTCCGCCATAACGCGCGTCATTAAATAATGGATGCCCAATGTGACGCATGTGAGTACGTATTTGGTGCGTTCTTCCC